>CAUWFY010000158.1:0-3129 GCA_963558115.1 uncultured Clostridia bacterium | reverse complement strand
AACTTGGATTGCAAACTTCTAATGACAAAACTGCCAAATTAATCAATAGAGGTTACTTGCTTTCAACTTATATTAATGCTGTCAAATTATTAAATAAATATAATATAGATGTTGTTACACATATAATGGTTGGACTTCCTGGTGAAAACTTTGAAGATATTAAAGAAACTATAAATTTTATTAATTCACAAAATATTCAAGGTTTAAAAATTCATTCTACCTACGTCGTTGAAAATACTGTTCTTGCGAAAATGTATTATGATAATAATTATGAACCTATTACATTTGATTATTACTTAGATACGTTGGAATATATCCTGACACATATTAGACCTGATATTGTTATTCATAAAATTTCAGGAGATGCCCCAAAAGATTTACTTGTTGCTCCATCTTGGAATGTTCATAAAAAGTGGGTTTTAAATGGGATTGATAAAAGATTAAAAGCTGATAATGTTTATCAGGGGATTTTTTATAATTGTAAGAATAATTAAATCTTATATACCATATCACAATTGTATTAGTAAATACGGTAATTTTCAGAATAATAGATAAAATTACATTACTGTATAGTATTTTTGTAGAGTAGCTGAAAATAGTTGATAATAACTATTTTCAGCGATTAATTTGTAAAAGCTATTATACGGTAGCAAAGAAACAAAATTACTATCTTATTTTATTTTTAATATATTACTATTATATAAAGTTAATCTTTCAAAAGTTTATTATCTAATAATTAATTCATAGTTTTATACTTGCAAATTAAATTTATCGAATAATCCGTGCGAATTTTTTATCAATTGCTCTATATCTTCAAATTCTTTGATATTTTTTAAAGCATATTTAATTTTTTCTTATTTTCTAAATTTTTATTCTCTTCAACTCCTGTTGCAATTACTGTTACAACTATTTCATCAGATAAAGTATTATCTGTTAATGTTCCAAAAATAATATTAGCATCTTCATTTACTAAATCATTTATTATTTTTAATCCATCGCCAATTTCGCTTAACTCTAATTCTGAATTTCCTCTAACATTAAAAATAACACCTTTTGCATTATTTATTTTATTTTCTGTTAATGGATTTTCTATTGCTTGTTTAACAGCATCTATCATTCTGCCTTCTCCTGCTGCTCTACCTATTCCCATATAAGCCATTCCTTTATAGCCTAATATTGTTATAATATCTGCGAAATCTACATTAACATCTCCTATTGTTGTAATTAAATCTGTAATGCTTTTTATTCCTTGTTCTAATACATTATCTGCTTGCTTAAAAGCGTTATTTATTGTTATTTTTTTATCAGATATTGATAAAAGATTATCATTTAATACTATTATTAAACTATTTACATATTGTTTTAATTTTTCTATTCCTCTTCTAGCTCTTGCTGCTCTTGCATTTCCTTCAAAAGCAAATGGTTTTGTTACTATCCCTATTGTTTCAATTCCCATTTCTTGAGCAATCTCTGCTACAACTGGAGCTGCACCTGTACCAGTTCCTCCTCCCATTCCAGCAGTTATAAATAACAAATCTGTGCCTTTCAAAATATTTTTTATTTCTTCTTTACTTTCTATTGCTGCTCTTTCTCCTACTTCTGGATTTGCTCCAGCACCAAGTCCTTTTGTCGTTTGTTTTCCTATTTGTAATACATTTTTTGCATTTATTTTATTTAAAACTCCCATTTCTGTATTTAGGTAATAAAATTCAACATTTTTTAAATTATCTTCTATCATTTGTTTTACAGCATTGTTTCCTCCGCCTCCAACACCTATTACTTTTATCCTTGGTATTCCTCCAATTACTCTTTGAGCACCTATTCCATCATCTAATTCAGGTCTTACCATTTTTTTACCTCCTACTTTTGTACATCTATCATATTATATCGATTTTTGAGTTTTAGTCAAGAGGTTTATTTATTAATTTCTTATAGGTTTTTATTTGATTTTTGATTCTATTTTAATTACTACTGTTTAATATTATATATCTTATATAAATATTTTAAATTTTTATTTTTCTTATTTTTCTTAAAATGCCTGTTTTATATGATTTACTTTGTTGTTATTTCTATATAAATATACTTCTATTATGTCTAATCTTATTGCTATATCTTTTATTTCATTTTTATAAATATAGTATCTTGCACTTTGATATATATGCTTTTGTTTAATTCTATCTACTGCTTCAGCTGGTTCTCCATATTCTAAACTTGTTCTAGATTTTACTTCGATAAATACAATTTCTTCTTTTTCTATATCTATTGCAATTATATCAATTTCTCCTTGTCTACATCTAAAATTTCTTTCTATAATTTTATATTCTTTGTGATTTAAATATTCACAAGCAATATCTTCTCCTAATTTTCCTATTTCTTTCTTTTTTATTTTTTGCATATATAACCTCCTTCAACTTTTTCTATATATTCTTCTATTTCTAGCATAAATAAGACATTATAGATTTCATTAATCTGTTTATTTGTTTTTAATACTAATTCTTCTATGGTAATAGGTATTTCATTAATAAATTTATATATTTCATTAAATTCTTCACTCTCACAACTTTTCTTTGATAGTTTTTCCTTTGTTTTCTCCTTTGTTATGTTCTTTATTTTTTCTTTATATGTTAATTTATCTTGTTTTTGTTTAACTTCTTCTAATTTTTCTTGTCTATTTAATTTATTATTATTTACTATATTGTTTTTCAGTATTTTATTTTCTTTTTGTTTTTTTATTTGTTTTTGCTTTTTTATTTCTTTATATTTTATCTCACTAAATTCTGAAATTATATCTTTTACACTTGTAACTAATATTGCACCTTCTCTTATTAATCTATTTGTTCCTACTCCATTTTTATCATCTATTTCATGAGGTAATACAAATACTTTTCTTTCCTGCTCTTTTGCTAGTCTAGCTGTTACACTCGTTCCACTTCTATGCATTGCTTCTATTATTAATATTCCTTTTGATAATCCACTAACAATCCTATTTCTTTCTAAAAAGTTTTTGGATTTTGCTTTTTCTTCTGGTGGATATTCACTTAATACTAAACCATTTTTATTTATAATTTCATGATAAAGTGGTATATTTTCTATTGGAAAAATATTATTAAATCCATTTCCTAATACTGC
>CAUWFY010000157.1:0-3212 GCA_963558115.1 uncultured Clostridia bacterium | reverse complement strand
AAGGAAAACAGGAGCAAGAGGATTGCGTTCTATAATAGAAGAAATAATGAGAGACATAATGTTTGAAATACCATCAAATCCAAACATAGAAAAATGTATAATAACTAAAAATACAGTTCTAGAAAAAGCAGGACCAGAATTAGTAATTGGAAATAAAAAAGAAGAAAACAAGAAAACAAAAGGAAAAAAAGTAAAAAGACAAGTGCCAACACCAGAAGAAAAAGAAACAGCATAATCATTTTGGTGATTTTGGGGTCGGAGATAATGATTTTGGGGTCGGAGACAAAAATCATTTGTTTTTTATAAAAAAATAAAAGCTTGATATTGAATATATATTTATTAGGGGAAAGTACAATGGATAAAGAAGAATTATTTGAATTAAAAGAAAAATGTTTACCAGAATATTTAAAACATGATATAGAAGAATATTTAAAATATAAAGACGATAAAACTTGTTCATTTATAGACTGTTTAAAAAATGAAATATATGGATCTATCAATATTGCTCTTATTGATGGTATTATTTCAGAAGAGTTTGCAACATATTTAAGAAACAAATATATAAATGACTAAGAAAAGGAGTTGTAATGCAAGAATATATAGATTTTACAAATTGCAAAGTTATATCTAGTATTGGTTATAACGGTGGCAATGGAACAAAAAAATGTATAGAATATAATGGGAAAATATATTTATTAAAAATTCCAGCAACTACTGATAAATATACAAATGCAGCGATAAGTGAATATATAGGTTGTCATATTTTTAATAGTATAGGCATAAAAGCACAGAAAACATTATTGGGAACTTATAATATAGATGGAATTCAATATCAAGCAGTTGCTTGTGAAGATTTTGTTTTAAATGAGAAATCACGAGTATTAGATTTAAAAGACTTTGCAAGTTATAAAAACCAAGTAATTAGTTCTTCAGCAAATGGATATGGGACAGAGTTAAGTGATATACTAGACAGTATATATAAATTAGAAATGATGGATAGTGTAAAAATTTGTGAATATTTTTGGGATATGTTCATTATAGATGCACTTTTGGGAAACTTTGACAGACATAATGGTAATTGGGGATTTCTTGTTGATAGAAATAATCAAAATGTTGAATTTTCTCCTATATATGATTGTGGCTCTTGTTTATATCCAGCACTTCCAGAAGAAGAAATGAAAAAATATTTAAAAGAAAATGAAGAAGAAATTAATAAACGAATCTATGTATTTCCAAATTCAGCAATTAAAATAGAAAATACAAAGATTAATTATTATGATTTTATTAATTCACTTGAAAATGACATGTGCAATGAAGCACTTAAACGAATTGTTCCTAAAATTAAAATGGAAGAAATAATAGGGATTATTGATAATACACCATACATATCAGAAATAAGAAAAGAATTTTATAAAACAATGATTGATAGAAGATATAAAGAAATACTTTTACCAGCATATGAAAAAATAATATTATAATTATTTTAAAGAAAGAAGATAATTTTGGGGTCGGAGACAAATGATTTTTGTCTCCGACCCCAAAATCACGACCCCAAAATCATTAAACAATCAATTGAAAATAAACAAATCTTATGATATAAATAAAGCAAGTTAAAAGAAAAAGAGAAATAAATGAAAATATATTCATTTATAGAAATAGGAGAACACATGATAGCAGAAGTAATCATCAATAGAGGAGCAAAAAAATTAAATAGAACTTTCGACTACAATATTCCAAAAGAACTAGAAGAGCTAATATTAGTAGGAAGCAAAGTATTAGTCCCTTTTGGTAATGGTGGAAAATTAGCAGAAGCATTTGTAGTAGGAATAAAAGAAAAGTCAACATTTGAATTAAAAAACATAGCAAAACTAGAAGAAAACCTAACAGATAAACAAATAACTTTAGCAAAATGGATGGAGAAACGATATTTTTGCAACATTTCTGATTGTATCAAATTAATGCTAACACCGGGAACTAGAAACAAAAACAAAGAAAAAAGAATACAAGACAAAACGATAAACTGTGTATACTTAAAAAAAGATATAGAAGAAATCGAATTTGAAATAGAAACAGGAAAGATAAAATCAGAAAAACAAAAAAGACTTTTAAATTTTGTAAAAGACAATGAAGGAACGACAGTACCAGAAATTGAAATGTTTGCAGATTGCGCAAGAGGAATTGTAAATACATTAGTAAAAAATGGCTACTTAGAAATTATTGAAAAAAAAGTAGAAAGAAATCCTCTATTAGGAAGAAATTGTGAAAAAACAAGTAGTCTTAATCTAACAGAAGAACAAAAAAATGCTTATAATAGTGTAGAAGAAACCATCAACAAAAATGAATATAAACAATTTTTGCTATATGGAGTTACAGGCTCAGGAAAAACAGAAGTATATTTACAGTTAATAGAAAAAGTATTAAAAATAGGAAAAAATGCTATTGTATTAGTTCCTGAAATATCATTAACTCCACAAATGTTAGATAGATTTATTTCAAGATTTGGAAAAAGCGATGTTGCAATATTACATAGTAAATTATCAATAGGAGAAAGACATGACGAATGGGAAAGAATAAGAGAAAAAAAAGCTAGAATTGTAATAGGAGCAAGGTCAGCTATATTTGCACCTATTGAAAATATAGGAATAATAATTATTGATGAAGAACATGATAGCTCGTATAAATCAGAAACAAATCCAAGATACAATGCAAAAGAAATTGCAAAAATATTAGCCAAAGAGAATAAAGCGCCATTATTACTTGGAAGTGCTACACCAGATATTAATACATTTTATAATGCTACAAATGAAGATGAAGAAGGAGATACTAAAATTCAACTATTAACACTTACCAAAAGAGCGAACCAATCTTCACTTCCTAAAGTAGAAATAATTGACTTAAAACAAGAATTAGCAAATGGAAATCGTTCAATGCTAAGTATGGAATTATATAATAGTATAGAAGAAAACATAAAACAAAAAAGACAAACTATACTATTTCTAAATAGAAGAGGATATTCAACATTTATAATGTGTAGAAATTGTGGGTATACTGTAAAATGTCCAAATTGTAACATAAGTATGACATATCATAGCTATGAAAAAAAATTAAAATGCCATTATTGTTCATATGAAGAAAACTTAGTAACAATTTGTCCAGAATGCCATAGTGATAAAATAAGGTATTTTGGAACAGGAACACAAAAACTAGAACAA
>CAUWFY010000156.1:0-3235 GCA_963558115.1 uncultured Clostridia bacterium | reverse complement strand
TAGATACAGAAACTGTACAAATAGGAAATATAGTAAAAGTATTAGATATGGAATTTGATGAAAAAATTGAATATACAATAGTGGGATCAACAGAAGTAAATTTAGCAGAAAATAAAATATCTAATGAATCTCCATTAGGTGAGGCTTTATTAGGTGCTAAGAAAAATCAAACTGTAGAAGTAAAAGCACCAGCAGGAACAATGAAATATAAAATATTATCTATAAAAAAATAATATGAATAATAAAGAGTTTTTTTGTTATATCCGTTAAATCACAAGTATATTGGAAATCTCATATAATATTGCTATAAAAGATAATTTTATAGTATCAAAAGACTATACTAAAATGTATGTTTTAGATAGTCTTTTTGGATAAGTAAATTTATATTCTGTTTAACTAGTCTATGTTACTAGAGAAATAATTATCTTAATATTTTGAGAATTTCATTTATATTGTTTAATTTCTATTTAATCTAATCATATTACCACTTTTTTCAATAATACCATCTTCCTTTAAAAGTTTTAATTCTCTCATCATAGCACTTCTATCAACACTTAAATAATCTGCTAAATCAGTTAAAGAAAGTGGAAGTTCAAAACTAGTATTTAAATTTCTAGTAGATAGTAGTGAAAAATAACCTAATAATTTATCTCTAGTAGATCTTTTGGTTAGAAGTTCAATTCTCATATTTAATTCTGTTACCTTATTTAAAATTAATTCTGGTAAGTTTTCAGATAATACTTGATGAAATTTACAATTGTTTTTACATTCTTGAAACATATCATCGTAAATATAAAAAAGAACAGTGCAATTGGATTTTGCTTCTACTAAAAGTTCGTTGTTTGTTGTTACATTATAAAAAACTTCTCCAAATAAAGCATTTTTTGAGAAATGTTCTACAATAGTTCTATTTCCATTTAAGTCATATCTAACTAAATCAGCTGTTCCAGAGATTAATATACATAATTGATTACGCTTTTGTATATAGGTAGTGATTATTTCATTTTTTGTGAAAGTTTTAGATTGAACTTTGTTACATTTTGTAGAAAAATCAGAAATAAAATTTTCTAGATTAAAACCAGTATTCATTATAAACCACTCCTTTACTATACATAAATATTATACAGTAAAAAGCGACAAAAAACAACAAAAAAAGTGAAATAAAATTGTAATATTTTTGTAACACAAATGTAATAAATACTAAAACCTATATAAATAAAGCAATAAAAATTTTATTTCATAATATGTTGCTTTTGCAACAGAAAAAAGTTTTTTTTGATATATAATAAGTACATACTTATTTAAGGAGGAAATGTAAAATGAAAGTTATTAAAAGGGATGGAAGAGCTGTTGATTATGATAGAGCAAAAATACAAGTAGCAATTGAAAAAGCAAATAAAGAAGTAAAACCTAAAGAGAGGGCATCAAAAGAAGATATTAAAAAAATTGTTGAGTATATAGAAGAGCTAAATAAAAAAAGAATGTTAGTAGAAGACATACAAGATATTATAGAAGAAAAATTAATGGAAATAGAAAAATATGAATTAGCTAAAAAATATATAGTATATAGATATACAAGAGCTTTGGTAAGAAAACAAAATACAACAGACGAGACAATATTAGGAATAATAAGAAATGACAATAAAGAATTAGCAGAAGAAAATTCTAACAAAAACACATTATTAGCATCAACACAAAGAGATTACATAGCAGGAGAAGTTTCAAGAGATTTAACAAAGAGATTATTATTACCAGAGAAAATAGCAAAAGCTGACGCAGAAGGAATTTTACATTTTCACGACGCAGACTATTTTGTTCAACCTATATTTAACTGCTGTCTAATAAATATTGAAGATATGTTAGATAATGGAACTGTAATGAATGGAAAAATGATAGAAAGTCCAAAAAGCTTCCAAGTTGCATGTACAGTAACAACACAAATTATCGCAGCAGTAGCAAGTAATCAATATGGTGGACAATCAGTGGATTTAATACATTTAGGTAAATATTTAAGAAAAAGTTATGATAAATTCAAAAAAGAAATAGAAGAAAAATACAAAGGAAAATTATCTAATGAAATAATAGAAGATTTAGTTGATACTAGACTAAAATCAGAATTAAAAGCAGGAGTTCAAACTATTCAATATCAAATAAATACTTTAATGACAACAAATGGACAATCTCCATTCGTAACATTATTCTTACACTTAGAAGAAGGAGACCCATATATAAAAGAAAATGCAATGATAATTGAAGAGGTGTTAAGACAAAGATATGAAGGAATAAAAAATGAAGCAGGAGTATATGTAACACCAGCATTTCCTAAATTAGTATATGTTTTAGATGAATTTAACAGTTTAAAAGGTGGAGAATACGACTATTTAACAAAACTTGCAGTAAAATGTTCAGCAAGGAGAATGTATCCAGATTACATATCTGCTAAAAAAATGAGAGAAAATTATGAAGGAAATGTATTTAGCCCAATGGGATGTAGAAGTTTCTTATCTCCATGGAAAGATGAAAATGGAAATTATAAATTTGAAGGAAGATTTAATCAAGGTGTTGTAAGTATTAACTTACCACAAATAGCTATAATTGCAGATGGAGACGAAGAAAAATTCTGGAAATTATTAGATGAAAGACTAGAACTATGTAAAGAAGCTCTAATGTGTAGACATTATGCTTTATTAGGAACACATTCAGATATAAGTCCTGTTCATTGGCAATATGGAGCAATAGCTCGTTTGAAAAAGGGAGAAAAAATAGACAAATTGCTATATGGAGGATATTCTACAATGTCACTAGGATATATAGGAATATATGAAATGACAAAATTAATGACAGGAGTATCACATACAGAACAAAAAGGGCACGACTTTGCAATAAAAGTAATGAAACACTTAAGAGAAATGACAGATAAGTGGAAAGAGGAAACAAACATTGGATTTGCACTATATGGAACACCAGCAGAAAGCTTATGTTATAAATTTGCAAGAGTGGATAAAGAAAAATTTGGAACAATTAAAGATGTAACAGATAAAGGATATTATACAAACTCTTATCATGTAGATGTTAGAGAAAAAATAGATGCTTTTGAGAAATTATCATTTGAAAGTGAATTCCAAAAAATATCATCAGGAGGAGCTATATCATATATAGAAATACCAAATATGCAAAACAATATTGAAGCTTTAGAAACAGCAGTAAAATTCATATATGATAATATACAATATGC
>CAUWFY010000155.1:0-3273 GCA_963558115.1 uncultured Clostridia bacterium | reverse complement strand
ACAGAAGAAGAAGCAATAGAAATTGCAAATCAATCATCATATGGATTATGTGGTTCTGTAATATCAAAAGACTATTCGAGAGCAATGAAAATAGCTGATAAACTTGAGTGTGGAGGAGCAGTAGTAAATGGAGCAAGTTTCTATCGTTCATTTGAAATGCCATTTGGAGGATGGAAACATTCAGGAATAGGAAATGAAGGAGTGTTATCTACATTACAAGAAATGTCAAGAGTGAAAACAATAGTATTAAAAAATATCTTATAACTAGATTTACTTAAGAATAAATTTTGAGGTTAAATTTATTTTAATATTGTATCTAGAAACTAGCAATTCATATTTTTTCTAGATAATAAAAATATAAATATGTCGCATATTAACATTTTATATGCGACATATAAAAATAATTAAAAATATTCAAAAGACAAAAAATAATAAGCAAAAAAGGAGCAGAATATGAATAAAAATAAAAAAATAATTATTGTTGTAAGTGCAGTTGTAATTATTGCTATAATATGTGTTGTAGCCTTTTTTATGATAAAGGATAAAGGGAAAACGGAAGAAACAGATAATAAAAATTCAAAGCTAAGCCATATATATGAAAAAATGAATGAAAAATTAGTATATACATTTACAGCAACTTTAAATGATAAAAACTCTAAAATAGTAAAGAGAAAAGGAGACAAAGCACGTGTAGATTTAAATTTAGAGGGAGAAAAATCAACAGATATTATAAAAGATGGAAATACATATTTAGTAGTAGCATCAGATGAAAAAGTTTATAAATATCAAAACAATGATATGGAACTTATAGAATTATTAATGAATATAGAGGATACAATAGACAGTCAAATTCCACAAAAAAGTAAAGAAGAAATAAATGGAAAAAAATATGATTGCGAAGAATATAAAGGAATAACATATTTTTCGTTATTACAAAGTACATTAGATGATAATGAAGAAACATCTTATACTAAATTTTATTTCAAAGGAAATAATTTAGAATACATAAAAACAAAAATAAATGATAAAGAAGAATTATTAAAAATAAATATTTCATATGATGATATATCAGAAAATGAATTTGAAATACCATCAGAATACGAAATACTATAAACAAGGAGGAACAAAAGAAATGGCAATTAAGTTTGTATTAAATGAAACATCATATTTTGGAGAAAAAGCAAGAGATGTTTTACCAGAAGAAATAAAGAAAAGAAATTTCAAAAAAGTATTTTTAGTAAGTGACAAAGCTTTAGTAGACGCAGGTGTTACAAAAAAAGTTGAAGAAATATTAAAAGAAGCAAGTATAGAATATACATTATATGATGAAATAAAACCAAATCCAACTATTAAAAATGTAACAGATGGAGTAGAGGCTTGTAAAAAATCAGGAGCAGATGTAATCGTAGCAGTTGGTGGAGGTTCAAGTATTGATACTTCAAAAGGAATATCAATAGTAATGACAAACCCTGATAGAGCAGATGTAAAATCATTAAATGGATTATCAAATACTGCAAATAGAGGAATGCCAATCATTGCATTACCGACAACAGCAGGAACAGCCGCTGAAGTTACAATAAACTATGTAATAACAGATGAAGAAAGAAAAGTAAAAATGGTATGTGTAGACCCTAATGATATTCCAATCGTAGCAATAGTAGATTCAGACTTAATGGCATCAATGCCAAAATCATTAGCAGCAGCAACAGGAATGGATGCATTAACACATGCAATAGAAGGTTATATAACATTAGCACATAATGAAATGTCAGATATGTTCCATTTAAAAGCAATAAAAATGATATTTGCAAATTTAGCAAAAGCAGTAAATGAAAAAGACCAAAAAGCTATAAATGTTATGGGAATGGCTCAATATATTGCTGGTATGGGATTTTCAAATGTAGGACTTGGAATTTGTCATTCAATGGCACATCAATTAGGAGCAGTATATGACACACCACATGGAATTGCCAATGCTATGCTATTACCAACAGTTTTAGAGTATAATGGAGAAGTATGCTATGAAAGATATCGTGATATATTAATAGAATTAGGATATCCAGCTGGAAATTATACAAAAGAAGAACTTATAAAAACTTTAGTAGAAAGAGTGAAAGATTTAGGAGAAGAAGTTGGAATAACTCAAACAATAAAAGATTATGGAGCAAAAGTTGAAGATTTACCTATGCTTTCAGATAAAGCTATGGAAGATCCATGTAAACCAGGAAATCCAAGAGAAACTTCAAAGGAAGACTTTATTGCATTGTATAAGAAAGCGATGTAAGTGATTTTTCATATATAGGGTCAAGATAAAAATTGATTTTTCCTATACAATAAGAAAATAAAGCTGATTAAAAATAAAAAGAAAGTAATTAATATTAAATTTTATTTAGTATTTACTTTCTTTTTTTTTTAATCAGTTTTTATATTGATTTATAATTTATATAAAATTTTTTATATAAAAAAGTAAAAATGAACTTAAAAAGACCCAAGATAGCTTTGATACTTATAGAAAACATTATTATATTTTTGAATTTTAGAATATAAAGTAAAAATAAATTTATAATTAAAATATTGTTTATATTGAACTTTAAATTACCATAAGTATTTCAATAATAGATATAAAAATTATGTAAAATAAGACAGGGAAAACTCACAAATGAAGAGTTTTGTCGAAAATTGACGAAAAGTTTTCTTTGACTAACACTTAAAAGTATGATAGAATGAAAAACGCGAGAACAAAAGAATGGGGAGATAAAATGGGGATTTTTGAAAATATTTATCAAAGAATGATGACATATGATAGGACAGCTTTAGCTATTGTTATCACTTTTTATACTACTATATGGACAATTTTAAATATAAAATTATATAAACAATTATTAGATATTGATATTAGCAAAAAAAGAAAAACAATATGGTTCTTTTTAGAAGTTATAAGCATATCATTTTGGAAAATAATGTTTCCTGCATCAGTCTATAAAATTGTAAATTTGGCTTTGTTTCCAATAATAACAAATTTAGTATTAAAAGTAAAAATGGAAAGATGTTTAGTTTTACAATTAATTGATTATATAGCAATATTTTTAATAGAATTACTATTAGCACAGAATTTATCTAAAGTATTTGGAATAGATAGTTATTTTGAAGGAATGTATATACCTGCATATAGATTAATAATGGTAGGAATCATATTGATAGTAGAATATATTTTGTATAGAACTATGAAACTAAAAAATGTTGTTATAAACTTTCCGTTAGTATAAACTTTTA
>CAUWFY010000154.1:0-3312 GCA_963558115.1 uncultured Clostridia bacterium | reverse complement strand
TGAAAATAAGGAAAAGTGTAATTTTATTTTTAATGATTATTATGTCAGGAATAATTTTTAATAATACATATGCTTTGATGTGGGAAAGTAGATTAGATACAATCGAAATAAAAAATGTAAATGAAGAAGATAATATATATATTTTATTAAAAGATAAGATAGAAAATTTTAATACCATAGAATTTAATAATTATTATAGCCCTAATTATAATGACTTTGACAAGAAAACAATAGAAAGGATAAATAAAAATGTAGTATTTATTGAAGAAAGGTATGTTAAAAACAAGCTTCCAAAACAATTAAAAGATACTAAACAGAAAATTAAAATACAAGAAAATAATTTTATAAAGATTAAAGTATCAAAAGATATTACTATTGCATGGCTAGAAAATTCAAGTGAATATGATGCTATGAAGGAGAATGTGTTAATTGCAAAAGTGGATAATAATAAAGTTAATATAATTGACATTAGTGATGTGAAAGAGATTAGATATATAAATGAGGGAAGAAGGTTAGGTACTAATTTAGGGAGGAACTTCATTTCTAGAAAAGCAATGGAATATGATGTTATAAGTGATAAATTAATAGATATTACCACAGAAAAAGTGAAAAAGGAAGAACAATTTGTTATTGAAAGAGCAGAGAAAGATGAAAAAATATATGAGTCACTTCCTAGATTGTCATTGATTATGTTTATTGTATTAGTAATCATAATTATATTTGCTATTATAAGTAAAATATTAAGAAAGAGAAAGGCTAATCAATAATACTAAATATAATTATTATTTTTTAAAATTTATTTGTTTGATATAATGATGATAATGGAAGTTAAAATAAAGGGGGAAAAATATTTGAAAATAAGGAAAAGTGTAATTTTATTTTTAATGATTATTATGTCAGGAATAATCTTTAATAATACATATGCCTTGGCTTTGATAAGCAAAGTAGATACAATTAATATAAAAAATGTAAATGCAGACGATAATATATATATATTATTAAAAGATGACATAGAAGATATTAATAATATGAAAGATTTGGGTTTCTATGAGTTTGATAAATATATGTTTCTTAACAAAAAACCAATAGAAAAGATAAATAAAAACGTAGTATTTATAGAAGAGAGGTATGTAGAAAATAAGCTACCAAAACAATTAAAGGATACTAAACAAAAAATTAAAATACAAGAAAATAATTATATAAAAATTAAAGTATCAAGAGATATTGCTATTGCATGGCAAGAAAATTCAAGCGAATATGATGCTATGAAGGAGAATGTGTTAATAGCAAAAATTGATAAGGATAAAGCAAATATAATTGATATTAGTAATATAGAAACAAATCATTATGAATGTAATAGAAAACTAAAAAATATTATTTATAGGAAAGCAATGGAATATGATGCTATAAGTGATAAATTAATAGATATTACTACAGAAAAAACAAAGATGGAAGAAAACTTTGTCATTGAATGGGAAGAGAAGGAAGAAAAAATATGGGTGTTACGTCAAATAATATTTAGAATATTATTGTTTGCATCTATTGTATTAGTAATCATAATTATATTTGCTATTATAAGTAAAAATATTAAGAAAAAGAAAAGATGATCAATAATATCAAAATTATATGTTAGAATAAAGTTGGCAGAACTAGAAAGATAATATTATATTTCTAGTTCTGCCATTAAAAATATTATATCTAATTTTTCTTATCAACAGTTACTTCTTTTTTTAAGTCCGATTTTTCAATAAATCCTTTTTTGTATAAATCCTTAACATACATTACTAAAGCAGATATTGTAGATAATAGGGCTAGTAAGTAGATTCCGATAGTGATGTTTGACCATATACTTCCTAAGTTAAATTGCTTTACTGCTAAGGATGCAACTATTGCTACATAGAAAAGTACAGTAGCTAATTTTCCATACCATTTGCTATATACAACAACATCTTTTCCATATAAGAAGGATGCACCTACTATCATTATAAATTCTTTTAGTAAAACTATGGCTAAAATCCATATAGGTATAATGTCTTTAATTGTTAAAGATGCTAAGGTTATGATTTGTGTTAGCTTATCTGCTAGAGGGTCCATAAGTTTTCCAAAGTTTGTTATAAGGTTGAACTTTCTAGCTATACAGCCATCTGCAATATCTGTTATACCTGATAGAGTGAAAAATACAAATGCTAAAATGAAATCTCCTTCAAAGATATTTTTTACGATTAGAGGTATAATTAAAAATCTAATTATTGTTAGTATATTTGGTACATATTTTAACATATAAAATTCTATTCCTTTCTTATTTTACTTCAAATTTTAATGTTCCTTCTTGTAATTCTACATTTACATTTTGACCATCTAAAAGAGTTCCTCTTAATATCATTTCTGATAATTCATCTTCAATATATCTTTGAATAGCTCGTCTTAAAGGTCTTGCTCCAAATTTTATATCTGTTCCTTTGTCAAGAATATACATTTTTGCATCTTTTGATATTTGCATTTTTATATCTTTTTCATTTAAGGCTTTTTGTGTATCATTAAGCATTAAATCAACAATTTCTAATAATTGTTCTTGTGTTAAAGCATCAAAAGCAACAACTTCATCTACTCTATTTAAAAATTCAGGTCTGAAAACATCTTTTAGACTGTCCATAATTTTTCCTTTATTAATAGTTGTATTTCCAAAACCTATTGAATTATTGTTTAAGTTTGAACCAGCATTAGAAGTCATTATTATAATTGTATTTGAAAAACTAACAGAGTTGCCTTGACTATCTGTAAGAACACCATCATCTAATACTTGTAATAAAATATTAAATACATCTGGATGTGCTTTTTCTATTTCATCTAATAATATTATT
This sequence comes from uncultured Clostridia bacterium, assembly GCA_963558115.1. Taxonomy (GTDB): domain Bacteria; phylum Bacillota; class Clostridia; order TANB77; family CAG-508; genus CAG-269. The sequence continues at coordinate 451 of CAUWFY010000154.1, read as the reverse complement.
GAATATGGTTTTCTTTTAACTTTATCTGTTAACTGACCAGCATCATCATAACCAACATAACCTGGAGGCGCACCGATTAACTTAGAAGTAGAATGACTTTCCATATATTCTGACATATCTATTCTTATTATAGAATCTTCAGAACCAAACATTTCATAAGCTAAGCTTTTTGCTAATTCTGTTTTTCCAACTCCAGTAGGACCTACAAATATAAAAGAAGGTGGTCTTTTTGTTGTTTTTAATCCTGCTCTGTTTCTTCTGATTGCTCTTGAAACTGCTGAAACTGCTTCATCTTGACCGATTACTCTTTTATGAAGATTAGTTTCAAGATTTAATAATTTTTGTGTTTCAGCTTCAGTTATTTTTTTAACAGGAATTTTTGTCCAACTTTCTATTACATTTGCAATATCTTGTATAGTAAGTTGTTTTGGTTTCATTTTTTTATTTAGAG
>CAUWFY010000153.1:0-3323 GCA_963558115.1 uncultured Clostridia bacterium | reverse complement strand
CAATGACTTTGTATTAATAGGACATAGCGCGTGTCCGTTCGTGGTACGTGGTGGCATTTGCAGTAATGGTTCTGATGCAGGTGTGCTTTATTCAAGCTTTACTTATGGCAGCGCGGCCTACGACTACGGGTTCCGTTCAGTCCTTGTCGTGTAGCACTTTGAATGTGACTTAATTCTTAATTCCCGGGATTGTCAAGACTGGTGTGTGAATTTTTTTAATATTTTATATAAAGTGATGTAGTAAATCATAAAATACTATATCACTTTTTATGTATTAAATTGTCAAGAAAATAGAGTATGTTGTAAATATTTTTGTGTAAATCGATTTTACCTTTTATGAAATTAAATATTATTTTATGAGCAAAATGATGTAAAGCGATTTTATATCATGATGGATTTAGGTCAAGTTTTTAAATGTTAATAGAAGTGAATGTAAATCGGTCAATACATATTTTTATTGACCGATTACATTCATATTAACTAATTTTTTTCTAAAATAGCATAACAACATCTAATCCCATCAACAGCAGCAGACATAATACCACCAGCATAACCAGCACCCTCTCCACAAGGATAAATTCCATCAATATTAGAAACAAGATTATCATTTCTAAGAATTTTTATCGGAGAAGAACTACGAGTTTCAACACCTGTTAAAATAGCATCAGGATTAGCAAAACCTTTAAGCTTAGTGTCAAAATATTTAATACCTTCTAATAAAGTTTGAGAAACGAAATTAGGTAAAATTTCATTTAAGTTAGAAAAGGTAACACCGGGCAAATACGAAGGTTTAATAGTACCAATAAATTTTGAAGGTCTATTTAGTTCAAAATCTTCAAACCTTTGAATAGGTGCAAAATAATTTGAGCCACCCAAAGTAAAAGCCTTTTCTTCAAGATTTTTTTGAAAATCGATACCAGCAAGTGGAGAATTGCTAGAAAAATCATCAGGAGTGACATTTACTAAAACAGCAGAATTTGCATTTATTCCATCTCTTAAATAATTACTCATACCATTTGTAACAATAGTTTTTTCATCACTAGAAGAAGCCATAACAGAACCTCCGGGACACATACAAAAAGTATAGCAAGAACGGCCAGAAGGTGAATGATATGCTAATTTATATTCAGCAGGAGGTAATTTTAATTTTGTAATTTCTCCATATTGTGATTTATTAATTTCACTTTGCAAATGTTCAATTCTTACACCTACTGAAAAGTTTTTAGGCTCTAAAAATAATCCTTTTTCAAAGATTTTATAAAAAGTATCTCTACTACTATGACCAATAGCTAAAATAACATTAGAAGTATTAATTTCAAAAACTTTAGAAGTATTTACATCTTGTAATATTACAGAATTTATCTTATTACTTGAAATATTAAAATCTATGGCTTTTGTAGAAAAATAAAATTTTCCACCTTTGGAAATGATATAATTTCTGATATTTGCAATAATATTAATTAAATTATCAGTTCCAATATGAGGTTTTGAAAGATATAAAATTTCTTCTGGTGCACCAAATCTTACAAATTCAGTTAACACCTTTTTACATAAAGAATTATTTATACCAGTTGTCAATTTTCCATCAGAAAAAGTACCAGCACCACCTTCTCCAAATTGAACATTAGACAAAGGATTTAATTTATTACCACTTAAAAAACTATCAATATCTTTTTTTCTATCATCAACTATTTTTCCTTGTTCAACTATAATGGGTTTAACACCATTTTCTACAAAACTTAAAGCAGAAAACAAACCAGCAGGACCTGCTCCAATTATTATTGGTGATTGGTTGAAACTAGTATTAATGCTATCAGTTAATTTCAAAGTAATAGTTTTATCAATATCATTTATTTTTTCAAGTTTTTTATATTTATTCTCATCTTTTACTTTAATGTTAAAACAATAATTAAAATGAACATCACTTTTCTTTCTTGCGTCAATAGATTTTTTTGATATTATAAAATCAATAACATCATTTTTATTTATTCTAAATTTGTTGCATACAAAATTTAAAAGTTGGTTATTAGTGAAATTATCATATATCTTAACATTATTAATTCTTAACATATTTTTCTCCTTGTATAATATTTAAAATTTATAAAGTAACATCAAACACTATATTAGACTATTTCGATGACATAATTAATGATTAGTATTTTATTAATACATAAAGTATAACATAAAATGTACTAAAAAGCTATTCAAAAATTAAAGCTTTGTGATATAATGCATATAAAATGTTAAAAAATGCAGTTTAATAATAAAGTGTTAAATTATACTTTTGGGGAGTAATTTACAAAATATAATGATAAAAAGGAATGAATTAGATTAGAAATTGATACTAACTTATTTAACTTAGTATTTTATAAGAGAGGTTAATAAAATGGAAGAAAATTGGAAATCAAGAACAGAGTTATTGATAGGCAAAGAAAACATAGAAAAATTAAATAAATCAAAAATAGCTATATATGGAATAGGAGGAGTTGGTTCGTTTGTAGTTGAAGGATTAGCAAGAGCAGGAATAGAAAATTTTATATTAATAGATAATGATATTATTTCAATTAGTAATATAAATAGACAAATACATGCAAATATAAATACAGTAGGAAAAAGAAAAATTGATGTAATGAAGGAACGAATAGAAGAAATTAATTCAAATGCAAAAGTTGAAATATATATGGCACAAAATATAGATGATGGAGAAGAAAACTTAATCAATAAAGAAATAACATATGTAGTAGATGCAGTAGATACAGTGACAACAAAACTAAAACTAATAGAAAAAGCAAAACAAGAAAAAGTTCCAATCATATCATCTATGGGAACAGGAAATAAATTAGATCCAACTAAATTTGAAATATCAGATATTAGTAAAACATCAGTATGTCCACTTGCCAAAGTGATGAGAAAAGAATTGAAAAAAAGAAACATACATAATGTGAAAGTTTTATATTCAAAAGAAGAACCTATAAAAATAAAAGAAGAAAAAATCGAAACTGAAAGCAGAAAAAAACAAGTTCCGGGGAGTATATCATTTGTACCATCAGTTGCTGGTATGATTATAGCTGGGGAAGTTATAAAAGATATTATAAAAAATTAAAAAATATTAAACTACAAAGGATAAAGTTCTAACTACGGCTAAATAAGAATACAATTAAACAAAAGTATTCTCATAAAGGAGTTAGAACAATGATAGGTATATCAATCGAAGAAAGAGCTATAAAGCTTGCACATTATATAATAGAATCAAAAGATACAGTAAGAGGAGCTGCTAAAAAATTTGGAATAAGCAAAAGTACAGTACATAAAGATGTATCTGA
>CAUWFY010000152.1:0-3356 GCA_963558115.1 uncultured Clostridia bacterium | reverse complement strand
TTTCATCTAATGTTACTGGTATTACTTTTCCAACCATATTTACTACTTGATTACTTTTTATTATTGAATCTTCAAAGTTTCCATTTACTTCCTTCATTGCTGAAAAGTAAATATCTGAAAAATCTAGACCTTTTAATTTTCCTTGCTTAAATTCATAGTTAAATAGTTTTTCTACTTGTTCATCTTCTCTTGCTAAAGAAATAATACTATTTTTAATATCATCTAATGGTAAAGTTTGAAGTTCTTTTCTTGAATTCGTTTTTTCTTCACCATAGTCTGATACTGTTACTATTGCAGTTAAATTACTAGTATAATTTTTTAAACCTGCTAAGACTGTATTTAACCCTGTGCCTCCACCTATTACTACAATATTAGGGCCTTTATCATATACTGTTTTATTAAATATTAAAGAATTAATATTTACATTCTTTTTATTTTCCATTCTTTCATCTGTTGATTCTATTAAAATTTCTAAGGTTCTTTTATTTAAAAATATTAATCCTATAACTATTGAAACAAATCCAACTACAAAAATTGCTATTATTTTTCCTACTTCTTGAAATGATATTTCCTTTAAAACTATTATCTCTGCCATTCCATAACATGAAAGTATTATTCCTATTAAAATTAAAAACATCCATTTTTTCATCTTATTGCTTGATTTAAACCAATGTAAAAATCCATTCATTTTAATTCTCTCCTATAATTTCAACTTCTAATTCTATCTTTTTGTCAAATTTCTTTTGTACTTCTTCTTGCACTTTTTCTATTAGAGTTAATATATCTTTTGCTGTTGCATTTCCTTTATTTATTATAAATCCTGCATGTTTAGTTGAAACTTCGGCATCTCCAACTTTAAGTCCTTTTAATCCTGCTTCATCAATTAATTGGGCTGTTATAAAATCTTTTCCTCTTTTAAATGTACTCCCTGCACTTGCATATTCTAGAGGTTGTTTTTCTTTTCTGAAATTAGCATATTCCTCCATTTTAGCTTTAATTTCATTTTCAATTCCCTTTTGAAATTCAAATATTGCTTCTAACACAATATATTTTTCTTCTTTTAACATACTTCTTCGGTATTCAAATTTCATTTCATCCTTTTGAAATTCTTTAATGTTTCCTTCATAGTCCATACATTTTACTGATTTTACTATATCTTTTATTTCTTTACCATGAGCACCTGCATTCATTCTGATTGCTCCACCTATTGTTCCCGGAATTCCTGCTAATTCTTCAAATCCTGTAATTTCATTTCTTAATAATAGATGTCCTAATATTGACATTTTAACTCCTGCACCTATAGTTGCATATATGTCTTTTTTATTGTAATTAAGCATCTCTATTTTATTTATTCTAATATTAAGAACAAATCCTTTTATTCCACCATCTAAAACAAGTACATTACTTCCATTTCCTAATATTGTTATTGGTATATTATTTTTTTTAGCAATATTAAGCATTTCTCTTAAATCATCTATATTGTCTATTTTTATATAGCATTCTGCTACTCCTCCTGTTTTAAATGAAGTATGTTTAGCCATTGGTTCATCATAACTTATTTTAGATTTATCAATTTTTAAATCTATATTTTCTAAAAAATTTTTTATATTCATATTTTAGTTTTTTCCTTTCCCTGTTACAAATCTTGGAATAAAAGCACTATTTATAAATTACTTTTACATTTTATAGCAACTTACATATTGTATATTACTGTTTATGCATCAGTTCTTAATTCTTATTTTCTATACTATATACATATACTGGTTTGCCTTCTCTAGTAACACAATTTGTATAGTTTATTACTTCACCCGTTACATAGTTTACAATATATTCATCTTCTGCCTTTTTTATGTTTAACTCTTTAATTCCACCATTTTCATTTGATAACAAATAATAATTATCTTTATTATTATCTTTTTTTTCTACAGGTTCATTACCCGTAGCTATTTCTGAATTAAGTCTTGTTATAATTTCATCTATATCAATTCCTATTTCAGTTAGTTTTTGTCCTGGATAATGTCCATTTATCAAATCCGCCTTAGTTTTTCTTTGTAAAACAGCATTTTGAACCATTATAATTTCTGATAAAAGTTTATTATCTTTTGTTCTTTCTGCATTATATGATCCTGCTATTATGGTAATTCCTGAAATAATTAATAAAACTATTATAGTAATTGCTAGTGCAATTAAAGTTACACCTCTATTATTTTCTTTCATCATTTTTCTCCTTTGTCTTTTATCTTTTCTCAATATATCATTTTTTTGATATAATTACAAGTTTTATAATAGATTTTATATATATATTATTTTAAGAAATCAATTTTATATTTTAAATAATTTTACACAATTGTTATATTTAACCTATTTTTTCTATAAAACTATTTATTTTTCAAAGATTTTATAGTATAATGTAAATAGTGATATTTAAAGGAGGAATTCATTATGTGGCAATATTGGTTAATAATTGCTGGGATATTTTTAATTGCTGAAATAATTACAACTGGTTTTTTTGTGTTTTGGTTAGGAATTGGTGCACTTATTGCAATGTGTGTAAGTTTCTTTATCGATAATCTTATAGTTCAAATGGTTGTATTTCTAATAAGCTCTGTAATTTTAATTTTTGCAACTAAGCCTTTTATAAAAAAATTTTTAGACAATGACAAAAAAACAGAAACAAATGTATTTTCATTAATTGGTAAAAAAGCCTTAGTTATAAAAGACATTGATAATATTGACGGAAAAGGTCAAATTAAAGTAGATGGTGAAATATGGTCTGCTGAATCTGCAAATACTTCTAATTTAGAAAAAGGTACAGAAGTAAAAATTATAAAAATAGATGGAGTTAAAGCTATTGTTGAACCAATATAAATCTTATCTTGAATTACTTATCTCTAATAATACTAATAGTAGTAAAAATAATTTTTTATAAGCTAAAAATTATTAAAGAAAGTGTTAATATATATAATTTAATAATTCATATATTCACTTTTAATATATATAATAGGAGGATATTATTATGATATTTTTATTAATTTTACTTGTTATAATATTAGTTATAGCATTTACATCAATAAAAATAGTTAAACAATCTGAGGTATATATAATTGAAAGATTAGGTAAATTTTATAAAATTGCTGATGCTGGTCTTACAATTATAATTCCATTTTTTGATCATATAAGAAGTGTTGTAAGTTTAAAACAACAAACAATGGATATTCCACCTCAAGGAGTTATTACAAAAGACAATGTTACAATAACAATAGATACTGTTGTATTCTATCAAATAACAGATCCTGCCAAAGCTGTTTATGAAATTCAAAGTTTGAAAAAAGGTATTGAATACTTAGCAATCACTA
>CAUWFY010000151.1:0-3374 GCA_963558115.1 uncultured Clostridia bacterium | reverse complement strand
CCACCAAGTTACTGCCAATGTTGTTATTATCGCAATTACTATCATTATTGGAAATCCTATTGGACTATTTTGAAATGGTAAATTCACATTCATTCCCCAAAAGCTTGATATCATTGTTGGTATTGCTAGCACTATTGTTATTGATGTTAAAAATTTCATTACTCCATTTAGGTTATTTGAAATGATTGAAGCATATGCATCCATTGTGCCATTTAAGATATTGCTATATATTTGTGACATTTCTATTGCTTGTCGGTTTTCTATGATTGCATCTTCTAATATATCTTCATCATCATCATATAGTTTTACTATTTTTCCTCTCATAGTTTTTTCCATGACAATTTCATTTGATTTTAGTGAAGTTGTGAAATATACTAAACCTTTTTCTAAACTCAATAATTTTAATAATTCTTTATTTTTCATTGAATTTTTTAATATATATTCTGCTATTTCTGTTTCTTTGTTTATTTGTTTTAAGTAATTTAAAAAATATGATGAGTTTAAATAGAATATTTGAAATATGAATCTTGTCTTTTTATATGTTTGAAAATTTTTAATTTTTCTTTTTTCAAAATCTTCTATTACTTTATTTTTCTTTAATGATACTGTTATGAAAAAGTCATCTCTTACTACAATCATTCCTAATGGCATTGTTGTATATACATCATTTTCTTCATTTTTTTCTATTATTGGTACATCTATTATAAATAATATTGTTCCATCATCTTCTTCTGTATCAATTCTTGCCTTTTCTTCATAATCTAAAGCATCTCTTATAAAGTCTTCTTGTATATTTACATTTTCACATACTTTTCTTATTTCTGCTTCTGAGGGGTTTACAAGACTTATCCAACTTCCTTTTTTGAATTCTTTTATTTCTTCTATTTTATTTTTTTCTATGTCTGTATTATATATTTTTAACATAAAATCCCCTCCTAACATATTTATTTTAGCCTTTTTATGCGTTTTTGTCAATCAATATAATTTTCTATTATTATGAATTTTAGAATTTTTTATGCTAACCATTTGCATTGATAATTAACAAACTTTTTTAATTTAATATACAATTTCTTTATCTCTTCTTTATTTATATATACTATAAATATTATTATTCCTATAATTGACATTAGTTCTGAAGCTTTCATTAGTATTGTCTCTTTATAATTTACTTCTATAATTCCTTCCTTTGTTTTGTTTATTGAAATTGCTAGAAATCCATTTTCACTTTCAAAGCTATTTATTTTTTCATCATTTAATTCTATTTTATATCCTGGATAATATATATATGGCAATTCTAAAATAGTATTATCCTTAAATATTTCTACCTTTGCTTTTAATTTTTGTCCATTTTTCTTTAAGTTTTGTATTTGTGCATTACCTTTTAAAACTTCAATTGTATTTTCTCTCTCAAGTATATATTCTCTATTTTTATTGCTGTTTACTGGTAAATATTCTCCTTTCCCCATTGCTACAATTACTTCATTTTTATTTTCTGTAATGCTCCCAATATTCCATTTATTAATTTCTGAAATTTCGTCATTTATTGGTATAAATCTATTTAGAGTAATACTATATAATATTGCAATTATTGAAATAACAATTATATCAACTACTCTTATGTTTTTTATTAGATTTTCCATATTTATTGCACAAATTATAGCAAAGAAAAAGTCACTAAAAACTAACATTCTCCATGTAAACTGTATTATTGATACTTTTTCATTAAATATTTGCCATGGAAAATATTTAGTTGACATGAATATACTCAAAAGTCCTAATATTAAAAATAGTATATATTCTTTTTTGTATTTCTTGTTTATGACATTTTTAATTGCAAATATAGATAAGATTAGCATTATTATAATATGTGGTCCTATTTCATATACATATGTTGCATCTTTTGATGTGGTAAATAGTTGTTTTAGTTCTAATCCACTATTTATAAATGTTTCTTTTGTGGCCATTGCATCTTTTTGATATGCTTCATATTCTGCATAATTATATGTCTCTAATAATGGAATCCAAAAAAATGCACTAATTAGTATTATTAATATTATATTTATTAATAATTTTTTTATTATTTCTTTATCTTTTAGTTTCTTGATATATATACATAAATATATAAATGCAATTATTACTGTGATTACTGTCATTAAATTATGTGTAATTATTAGTCCGTATTGCTCCTATGCTTATAACCCATTCGCCTTTTTCTTTATTGAATAATTTATACATACCTAAAAATACTAGTGGAATAAATATATAGCTTAAGAATTCTCCTACTGCATTTCTAATATACATATCATTTAAATGATATGACATTGTCATATATAAAATTCCTGCTATTGTTCCTGTTACCTTATTTTCTGTTAAATTACTAACAAATTTATACATTGTAATTCCAGAAAATAATATCCCTATAAATAATACTAACTTGTAACTATTTATAAATGTTCCCATTATTAATTTTGCAATTATTATTAATGTCGTTGATAATGGTCCATAAAATAAATCCCAGCTATAGCCAAAACCATTTGTTAGATTTGATAAAATTTTTGGATTATTGTTATTTTGTATTTCTAAATATGTTTCATATGCTCTTCCTATATGTTGTATTCCATCATCGAAATATACATCTGTATTGCTTTTTAATAGTGGTAATGAAATTATTATTGATGCTATTAATATTATTAAAACAAATTTTATTTTTTTTAAATTATCTTTCATTTTTTCCTTTCTCATTTAAAAAGTTTACTTTTATTTTTAAATATATTTTTTATATTGTATAACTATTTCTTTTTATTAGCAAGTTAGTTATAATTATAAATAGCTAATATGTTATCAACATATTAGCTATTTATTTCTTTTGCCATATAATTTTTTAAATTAAAATCATTTCTGTTCCATTTTGTATAGCATTATCTTTTACTGTTAAATTAATATCATATGGATTTGCGGTCATTTTATCATATAATAATGGCATTGTTGTTGGTCTGTAGTAATCACCGCTGCTTTCATTAATAATCTTTATTAATAAAAGTATAATTCTATATACTTTTCTATTTATTGGAATCCAGAAATCATAATTTTCTTCTAATGCTGGCACATATACACTTACTAATATTTTATTCATTTTCCTCATCCTCTTTCATTTCTAAAAGTTTTATTAATGTAGCTATTCCATCTTTTATTATATATCCAAAACTACGTCCACAATCATTAACTAATTCTCTTCTACTAGAATTGATGGTTATTAAATATTGACTATCAATTCCGTTTCCAATCCAAATTCCATTTTCTTTTGTAATATAGTTTTTATACCATTCTTCAAATTCATGTATTTTCATTTTATTAGCATTTTCTACAACAATAAT
>CAUWFY010000150.1:0-3391 GCA_963558115.1 uncultured Clostridia bacterium | reverse complement strand
TTACCTTATACTCAATTCCAAATATATTTTTAAGAACTTTTTCTAATTCCTTATCAGTCTTTTTTGCCTTTAAAAAATTTGCACCTTTTATGTGCATTTTTACATTTATTTCTTTTCCTTCAACACTAACATCACTTTTTAATAGTAACATTGGCTTCATTAATGGATATTTATGTGCCATATATGCAATAATGTTCTTCCATTCTTTTTGTATTGAATTTAGTTTTACTCCTTCGTGATATTTTATTTTTAAGTCAATTTGTTCAAATTGAAATCTTTCTCTTAGGAATTTTTCAAAAAACCATAATTCTTTTATTTCTATATATTCGTCAAAATATATTAATACTTGCAATGTATTTGTCTTTTTTATTACGTTTAGTCCTTCAATATTTGCATATTGTATATTTGAACTTGTTTTGTAATCACTAAATATATCTTTTACTTTTTTTATTTTTGTATTTTCTTCTGACATATTTTTCTCTCCTTTTGCTGTTTTTCATTCTATCACATTTTTAGTATTTATTAAAGAACTTTTATTGGATTTCTATGTTTTTATTTTTATATTTTTATGTTATAATAATGTCGAATTTAGTAGATATATACTCAAAATACTAAAAATAAATGAAAGGAATTGGTTATATATAAAATTATGGTTGAATTACTTTCACCTGTTGGTGATTTTGAATGTTTAAAAGCTGCTGTTCAAAATGGTGCAAATAGTGTATATTTTGGTGCTGATATTTTTAGTGCTAGAGCTTTTGCTACTAATTTTGATGATGAAGCCTTAGAAAAAGTTATTGAATATGCAAAAATTAGAGGAGTTAAAACAAATCTTACATTAAATACTTTAATAAAAAATAATGAATTTGAATCGGCTCTAAACTTAGCTAAAAAAGCTTATAAATTTGGAATTGATGCAATTATTGTTCAGGATTTAGGTTTAGCAATGAAATTAATAAAAACTTTTCCTGATTTACCAATTCACGCTAGTACTCAAATGACTGTTCATAATTTGAATGGTGCTTTAGAGTTACAAGATTTAGGTTTTAAAAGAATTGTGCTTTCAAGGGAACTTTCTGTAAATGATATTGATTTTATTTGTAAAAATACTGATGTAGAAATTGAAACTTTTATCCACGGAGCTTTATGTATTTCTTATTCTGGTCAATGTCTTTTTTCTAGCATGATAGGTGGCCGTTCTGGCAATAGGGGCAAATGTGCTGGACCTTGTAGATTGCCTTTTGAGTTATTAGAAAATGATAAAAAAATAAATTCAGGATATCTTTTAAGTACTCGTGATTTATGTGGTTTAGATTATATTCCTAAGTTAATAGAATCAGGTGTTAAATGTTTTAAAATTGAAGGTAGAATGAAAAGTCCTGAATATGTTGCTACTGTAACTAGAATTTATAGAAAATATATCGACTTAGCATATTCTAATGAAGAATATATTATTGACGAAAATGATAGAAAAGAACTATTACAAGTTTTTAATAGAGGTATGTCTTCATCTGGTCATTTATCTAATTCTGGAAACAAAGATTTAGTTTATAAGGAAAAGCCTAATAATATGGGTCTTTACTTAGGAAAGATCCAAAAATATAATGAGAAAAAAGGATTAATTACAATAAAACTAAATGAACCTATTAAAATTGGTGATACAATTTCTGTTGATTATGAGCAAGGTTCTTATACTGTTTCTGAGTTGATGAATTCTAATAATAAAAATATTACTGAAACTAATGTTGGCGATACTGTAATTATTGGTAGAATGAAGGGAAATATTAAATTAGGTAATAATGTTTATAAAATGAGTTCAAAAGAATTAAGCGATTTAGCAAAATCTAGTTATTCTAAAGAATATAGAAAAATTGCTCTTAATTGCAATATTTCTATAAAAGAAGGTAAACCTATTTTAGTTTCAGTCTCTTCTGCTTCTAATATAGAGTTATATAAAGATTTATTTATAAATTATGTTTCTGATTTAATTCCATTAGAAGCTAAAAATAGACCTTTAAATGAAGAAACTATAATAAGTCAATTTTCAAAAACAGCTTCTACTCCATTTGAGTTTAAACATTTTAATATAGATTTAGATGACGGATTGTTTATTCCTAAATTAAGTCTTTTAAATGATTTAAGAAGAAAGATTCTAGGTTTAGTTGAAGATTATGCTCTTCAAAAGATAAAAAGAAATGATAGTATTGAAAATAACTTAATTTCAGATCACCAGTATGAAGATATTAAAGATAGTTTAGTTTCAAATACTAATTCTAAAAACTTTGATATTTCTTTATTATTAAATATTTTAAATATTGATTATGATTATTCAAAGTTAAGTGATAATATAAAAAATGTTTATATACCTCTTAAGTATTTCACTAACAGAATTTTTGCTGATATATTACATATTTTAGATAGTAAATTTAATATATATATTTATATGCCAACTATTATAAAGTCAAATTATAAAAATTTGTTATTATCTAATATAGAAAGTACTTTGCAAAATTATAAAATACAAGGTTTTGTAATTTCTAATATATGCAATTTTAAATTATTAGAATCTTTATCTAAAGAATTTAATAATAATTTTGAAATAATTACTAACTATACATTTAATGTATATAATAGCTATACTATTTCAGAGTTAAAAGAATTAGGATCAATTAGATATACTATTTCTCCTGAATTAGATAAAACTACCATTAATTCTCTATCAAATTGTGCTACACTAGATAATGAATTAATTGTATATGGCAAAACTCCAGTTCTTAATATGAATTATTGCTTGCTTGGTGAAACTGACAAATGTTATCCAACTTGTAAGCAAAAGTGTAATAGTAAAAATTCTTATCTTTTGAAAGATAGGCTTAATATGACTTTTCAAATTTCACCTGATAATATTCAAACTGTTACAACTATTTATAATAGTAAAATAACTTCAATTTCTCCTTCTGATTTTAATATTAATTTTGCTAGAATTGATATTTTAGATGAAAATATTGATGAAATTAATAATATTGTTTTAAAAGTTAAAAATGGTGAAAGATTAGAGGGTAAAAATTATACTAATGGAAATTTAAATCGCGAGATTTAGAGTTAAAAAAGGGCATAAAATAAACTTTTATTTTTAAAATATATGTTTATTTTATGCCCTTTTTATTTTATATCTGCTTGCTACTTAAATCAATTATTAAATCCATATTATCATCTTTTGCTGACTTATTTTTTCTAATTGCACCACATTTTTTACATCTGTAAATAATAACATAACCTTTTTTACTATCAATTTCTAAACTAATTGGTTCTAAATCCCCATGGCATTCTTCTGCCCTATCTCCCGGATTTTTATCTACATGTTTTGAGTGTAAACAAAAAGGACAATGGT
>CAUWFY010000149.1:0-3426 GCA_963558115.1 uncultured Clostridia bacterium | reverse complement strand
TACTCAAGAAAAAATGATAGTAAAAATTGATGAAGTAGAAGAAAAAATAAGTGAACTACTAGAAGATATACAAAAAAATATGTATGAAGCTTGCCAACAAAGATTAAAAGAAAAAACAACAATAGCTTTAAATATGGAAGAATTGAAGAAAAACTTAGATGAAAATCAAGGATATGTAAAAACAATGTGGTGTGGAAACCAAGAGTGTGAAGATAAAGTAAAAGAACTAACAGGAGCACCATCAAGATGTATACCATTTGAACAAGAAAATTTATCAGATAAATGTGTATGCTGTGGAAAAGAAGCTAAACATATGGTAGTTTGGGGAAGACAATATTAATAAAAAATAAAGTAAAATAAATTAAAAATTAGAATTTATTTTCAAAAGATAATTATAATATAAAATAAATGAAAAAATAATTCATTTATAGAAAAGGAGAGTAACATATGAAAAAGAAAGTTATTATAGGATTAGTAATTGCGTTAGCAGTAATAGCAATCGTTGTAGGAATTATATTTATGAATAATAGACCAAAGGAAGAGACAAAAACAAATACAGTTAAAATAGAAAAAGCAGAAGATTTATCAAACTTAATTAATGAAATTTATAAAGGAAAAGAAGAAAATTTACCTAGATTAAACACTCAAATAGTTGATGTAAATGATGCAGATGCAATAAAAAATGCAACAGGTTTAGAAAATGGAAATGATTTTGAATTTGTTGCTATATCAGAACCAATGATAAGTTCACAAGCATATTCACTTGTACTTGCAAAAGTAAAAGATAATGTAAATGCAAATAACATTGCAAAAGAAATGTCAGAAAAAATAGACACAAGAAAATGGATATGTGTATCAGCAGAAAAACTTTATGCAACAAGTAGTGAAGATATAGTATGCTTAGTAATGTCTAGTGAAGAATGGGCTAAACCAGTATATGATGAATTTAAGAAATTAGCAGGAAAAATAGGAGAAGAATATACAAAGACAGAGGAAATTCCTGAATTACCAGAAGAATTATAGAAAAGGAGTATATATAATTAAGATATTATCTTGAATAAATAAAACTTAAATATATATAACAAAAAAATTACAAAAAAGTAACAGAAAATAAGCAAAATAAGGGCTAACCTAGAATATAAAAATACATTTTCTATTCTAGGTTAGCCCTTTAAGTATAAAAATAATACAAAATATCTGTTATAAATAATAAGAGATTAATTATAACAACAATAAGGGGGATTATATGGTATTTTCAAGTATAACATTTCTGTTTTATTTTTTACCAATAGTATTAGCATTATATTATTTAGTACCAAATAAATTAAAAAACTTAATATTACTAATTTCTTCATTTATATTTTATTTTTATGGAGAACCTAAATATGTATTATTAATGGCATTTTCAATTATTTCTACATATATTTGTGGAATATTCGTAGATAAATATAGAGGAACAAAAAAGTCAAAAATATTTTTAATATTAGAAATTATAATTAGTATAGGATTATTAATATACTTCAAATATGCAAATTTTATTATTAAAAATATTAATTTATGGTTATCACAAAAAATAGACTTAATAAATGTTTTATTACCAATAGGAATTTCATTTTATACATTCCAAATGATAAGTTATGTTGTGGATGTTTATAAAGGAGAAGTAAAGGTACAAAAAAATATTTTAAAACTTGCAACATATGTATCTTTATTTCCACAACTAATTGCAGGACCAATTGTAAGATATAGTACAATTGAAAAACAATTAGAAAATAGGGAATATAGTATTAATAAATTTGCTTTAGGAGTAAGAAGATTTATTATAGGCCTAGGCAAAAAAGTCATGATAGCAAATGTAATAGGAGTATTAGTAAATAACTTTCTAATTAGTGATGACAAAAGTGTATTATTTTATTGGTTATATGCAATAGGAGTAATGTTACAAATATATTTTGACTTTTCAGGATATTCAGATATGGCAATAGGACTAGGTAAGATGTTTGGATTTGAATTTTTAGAGAATTTTAATTATCCATATATAGCAACAAGTATTACAGATTTTTGGAGAAGATGGCATATATCATTAAGCACTTGGTTTAGAGATTATGTGTATATACCCTTAGGTGGAAATAGAGTAAGTAAAATAAAATGGCTTCGAAATATTATGATAGTTTGGCTATTAACAGGACTATGGCATGGGGCTGAATGGAACTTTATTATATGGGGGATATATTTTGGAATATTGCTAATTATAGAAAAGATATTTTTATTGAAGAGAGCAGAAAAAATACCTAAAATATTTAAAATAGCATATACATTATTTTTTGTAATGATTAGTTTTATCATATTTAATGGAAATGAAATAATAGAAAATATAAAAGGGTTATTTGGAATTGGAAATATACCGGTTATTTCGAAAGAAAGTATATATTACTTAAAAAGCTATTTAGTTGTAATTTTAATAGGAATAATAGGAGCAACACCTGTTATTAAAAATATAGTGAAAAAAGATAAAATCAAGAAAATTATAAATGGCTTAGAACCAATATATTTATTTAGTATATTACTTTTATCTACAAGTTACATAATAGATGGTTCATTTAATCCATTTCTATATTTTAGATTTTAAATAAAGGGTGGTGCAATAATGAAAGAGAATAAAAAAGATATAATAATTTCAATAGGATTTATAATGATATTAATAATAGTCTTTATAGCAAATATAATTAAGAAAGATGAAAAAATATCTATTTCAGAAAGACGAAAATTAGAGCAATTTCCAGTAATTACAGCCAAAGAAGTATTCAATGGAAATGTATCAAAAAAATTTGAAAAATATGCAACAGATCAATTTGTGAAAAGAGATGCTTTAAGGAAAATAAAAACATTTTTTAATTTTGAAATATATAGACAAAAAGACAACAATAAATTAGTTATAAAAGACGACAGCATATACAAAATGGAATATCCATTAAATAAAGAAGCAATACAGAAAACATCAAAAAAATTAAGGGGAATTCAAGATAAATATTTAAAAGATATGAATATTTATTACTCTATAATCCCAGATAAAAGCTATTTTTTAGATGATAATTATCTAAAATTTGATTATCAGGAAATGCAAAAAATTCTAGAAAATAATTTGGAAAATGGAAAATATATAAATATATTTGATGAGTTATCAAAAGAAGACTATTATAAAACAGATATACATTGGAAGCAGGAGAATCTAAAAAAAGTAGTAAATAAAATAGAAAATGAAATGAAATTAAAAGATACCTCAAAAATAAAATATGAGGAAAAAGAAATAGGAGAATTTTATGGCTCACTTTATGGACAACTTGGATATGAAATAGAAGCAGATAAAATTAAATATTTAACTAATGATACAATAGAAAAATGCACAACATATAATTATGAAACAAA
>CAUWFY010000148.1:0-3432 GCA_963558115.1 uncultured Clostridia bacterium | reverse complement strand
TTTTTTTATTTATTTTTTTATTTATTTTTTTATTTATTTTTTTATTTATTTTTTTTATTTATTTTTTTATTTATTTTTTTTATTTGTTTTTTTTATTTATTTTTTCTATTTATTCTATTTATTTATTCTTTATTATTCTTCGATTAATATCTTTACCACCTTCTTTAACTTTAAATATATTAAATTATTTTTTAATATTAATTTGCTATTTATTATTTTCTCAAACATTGTAGTATTCTTAATACTTGTTAATATTTTATAACTCTTAAAATAATTATTTATTATTTCTTTATTAATAGAATTTTTATTATTTTTATTTATAATTATATTTATTTTTTCATTTTCCATTATATTTAATTTTTTTATGATTATTTTTGCTCTTAATATTCCTATTTTGTTTGGTTCTAAAATAATTAAATTTTTATCTATATTTTTAATTATTTCTTTTTTCAATTTTATATTTTTTATTTTTTCTTCATAATTTATTTCTAAAAAAATATAATTAAAATTATTTTTAAAATATTTTATTATTTTATTTAAATATTTAATTTTAAAATAATTTTTATTTAATTTATTAATATTTAAAATTTTAATATTTTTATTATAATTTTTTAATATATTATTTATATTTTTTTCAATATTATAAAAATTTTTAAATTTATATATTTTATTTTTTAATATTTCTTTTTTTAATTTTAAATTTTTTATATTTATTTTGTTGTTCTTTTGGAAATTTATGGATTTTGATTTTCTGTAAAAATATTTCTTTTTGATATAAAACTTTTTAGTATCACCTTTTGAATAATTTAAAATATATGAATAAAAATCTATTTCTTCAGAATTAATATTTATTATTAAAATTCTATAATTTTTATCTGAAAGTATATTTGCTAACATTAGGGTTATCACACTTTTACCACTTCCTTTATAGCCACTCATATTAATTACTGTTCCCTTGCAATTTTCTTTTATGTTAATTTCTTTTTGTTTGTGTTTTATATTTCTAATAATATCTATTACTCTATTAAATGATTCTTGGTTATAAAAAATCTCATTTTTTGAAAAAAATTTTTTATTATTATTTTTTACTTTTTTCATTTTTTTTGTATTATTTTTTAATTCATTCATTTTAATAATTTGTTTTAATTCATTAATTTCTTTTTTTAGTTCTTCTTCTTTATTAATTTCTTTTTCTTTAATTATTTTTATTAAATATTCTAATGTAATTTTATTATTATAATAAATTTCATTAATATTTATTTTTTTTAATTCATTTTCTTTTATTTCATCTTCTTTTTCTAAGATAATTATTATTTTTATTTTTTTATTTATTTTATTTATTTTTTTAATTAATTCTATAAAATTAATTTCTCCTGGTAATTTTTCATTTATTATAATAATATCAAAATAATTATCTTCATTTAATATTTCTAAAATTGCTTCTTTATATTGTATATCTTTATATGGAATTTCTATAAATTCTTGTTCTGATAATTTTTTATTTAAATTAGGATTATTAATTGCTGTCAGAATTTTTTTCATTCTTTTTATTCCCTTCTACTATTTGCTTTTCAACCTCTGAACATTCTATTTTTGTAAGAATATGATCTTCTCCTACAAACATTATACATTCTCCCCTTTTTAATGATTTAATTTCGACTTTTTCTTTTTCTGTTAAATTCGTATATTCTGATAATATTTTTATATTTTCTTCCTCTAATGCAAAAAAAGTTTTTATGCTTGAATTATTTAATATACTTCTTCCATATGTACCATTATCTAAACTAAAAATATCTGATATATCTTGTGTTATTGCTACACTACTTCCTCCATATTTTCTTATAGTTTTAAATATTTTATAAATAAAACTTGCTACATCTTTATTTGAGGTTACTCCTATAAGTCTCCAAATTTCATCTAAATAAATTGCCTTTTTTTCTTTTCTATTTTCTTTTATTTTGTCCCAAAAAATATCAATAAATAAATACATTCCATATTTTAAATTATCTTCTCCTAAATCATATACATCTGCTATTATTAAATCTTTTTCTAATTCTATATTTGTATAATTATTAAAAAATTTCATAGAACCTTTTATAAATGGAATCAATTTTATTGCGAATTTTTTTGTTTTTTTATCTGATATTAGTAAATTATATAAATCTTCTAATAATGGCATATCTTTACTTTCCTTAAATTCTTTTCCTATTATCTTTTCTTCACTTATTTTATATAAACTTTCATCATTAAAATTTATCCCTTTTAAATTATATGTTTCTATTAATTTTTCTTCTAATAAAGCTTTTTCTTCTTCATTTAATTGTCCAAAAATTAAATTAAAAAATCCTATTAATTTACCAATTTTAGTTGCTAAATATCCATTTTCTCCATCTTCTATACTCTCACTTCTTATATCTAAAATATTTATATATGTATTAGAAGTTGGACCTATTTTAATATTTGTTCCTTCTAACTTTTCACAAATATTATCATACTCTCTATCTGGGTCAATAATATATTGTTTTATTCCTAATAATTTATATCTTAATATTAATAATTTTGTATAAAAAGATTTTCCGGCACCACTTGTTCCAAAAATACATATATTTGCATTTTTATATTTTTTATTATCGTATCTGTCTATAAATACTAGGGAATTATTATATATATTTGTTCCTATAAAAATTCCATCTTGGTCAAATATTGTTGATGATATAAACGGATATGTTGCCAATAATCCTGTTGTCAAAACATTTCTTCTCGCCATTTCTTTTATTAATTTATTATTTGACATTGTAGGTAAACAAGATAAAAATAATTCTTCTTCTCTAAAATTTGTTCTTCTTGTTTGTAGTCCTTTACTTTGTGTTATTCCCTCAATTTTATTCAAGTAATATTCTAACTCTTGTATATCTTTTGAATATACAATTATGTATACATATAAAAAATACATATCTTCATTATTAACTTGCATTTCTTTTCTAATATATTTTGCATCATTATATGTAAAAGCTGCAATATCTATATCTTGTCTATTTTCATTACTCCCTTTTAACTCTACCCCTACATTTCCGATATGATAGGTTAAATCTTTTATAATTTTATATGAATCTTGTTTTTCATAAAAAATCGATATATTCATATTAATATTTGTTTCAATTAATGTTTTTAAAATAATATCGGTTTGTTCTCTATAATAATTTACAATAGCTAAGCCTGCAAAATACATATTATCAATTTCAATATATTTTGGATTTTCTAAATTTATATATGCTGGTGCAATTTTATCTTTTATTTTAATTCCACCTTTAAATATTTTATTTTTTATTTCGTTTTTTATTTTTTTTAGAATTTTATTTTTCCTCCTCTATTTTTATATTAATATTTTATTAATTATTTTTTAATAATTAATCGCTTTTATTTATTTATTTT
>CAUWFY010000147.1:0-3461 GCA_963558115.1 uncultured Clostridia bacterium | reverse complement strand
ATACTTATTTTGACAATAAAGAAATTTATGAAGAATTTATAGAAAATTGTAAGGATATACAATTATATGAAACCAATACACAGGCAGAATATGGTGAACAACTAATAACATTAATTACTTGCGAATATTCTCAAGAGCATGGAAGAATGGTGATAGTGGCTAAGAAGGAAAGTTAGTATAATATAAAAAAATATTAAAATGTAGGATGCGGGGAAAGTAAGTTATCTGTTTTCCTTACAATATAAAGTAAATAGTTTATTTTGAAGATGAAACAGTAACATCAATACAAGATTAAGGGGGAATAAGAAATGGCACTAATAAAATGCCCAGAATGTGGAAAAGAAATTTCAAATAAAGCCAGAAAATGTCCAAATTGTGCATATTCATTAAAAAGTCACAAGATAGATTAAAAAAAAAATAAAAAGATTATAATTATATCAATTTTAGTTTTTATATCAATTATAGGAGGATTAATTGGTTTTCATATATACAGTAAAAATGAATATAATAAGAAAGTCAATTTACTTTCAATCCAAATGCTAGGCTCTAGTGCAGATTGTGAAAAATTAGCGAATTTAACAAGTAATGTTTGGTATAATACTATATATGAAAAAAAGTGATGAAAAAACAAATAAATATACAATCAAAAAAATGTATTATAAAGATAATTTACCTTATTACAACTATCAAGATTATCAATTTAATAATGATTTTAATACTTCAATAAATAATTTATTTGTAGACAAAGCAAATGAAGTATCTAAAATAGAAAAAGAAGCAGAAGATATAAAAAATCAAGTAAAAGATTTAAAGAATATACCTTTAGGCCAAAAAGACATATACAATGCATTAATAGAGTTTAATAATGCTTATCAAGAATTAGTTAAAATATCAATTAATCCTACAGGAAGTTATACGGAGTATACAAAAAACAAAAATGAAAAAATTGAAAATGGATTAAATTCTTATGAAAGATTATCTACATTAATACCTATTAAATAATTAAAAGTATTTAGAAAAGCACATTACAAATAAAGTATTGTGCTTTTAATTTGTAGAATACATGAGAATGAATTTAAAGCTATTTTTATAATTGGTAATAAGAAAGAAATAAAAGAAAAATAAAGGCTATTTTTTCGAAATTACTTTAATATTGTACGATTATATGTGCAAGGGCACTCAAACATAAAATTTGTTTCTTGAAAAGTTGATATGATACCCCACACTTATTTAATAAAAATATAGTATAATTTATATTTATCGTATATGTCGCCTAATTACAGTATCTTGCTCTGTATTAATTTAAAAAATTTATGATATTTTTTCGTAGTAACTACAAAAGGATATTATATGAAAACACCTTTACTGAAGCTTGTTTGTAATTTGCTACGCAAATATACAAAAGAAAGTTTTTTTATTATTTCTTTTTTATCATGAATAATAATATATGTTTCTTTAAGATACAATGGCTGAAAGTATTGATTTAACTGATACCTAGAAATGAACTCGAAATTTTTAAAATTATATTATAATTAAAATTCGAACTGAAAAAATAAAAAAATAATATTATTTGTGTTCAATAACTTATAGTATTTTTATATTATACAATAAGAAAGTTATTGAACGCAAATAGCAGAAAGGGGGGGATTTTAAAAAACGGGAATTTATAATTGAGAAGGGGGGAAGAAGGCTTTTGCTTCCCCCCTCAACATTCAATAGTTATGTTATTTTATAAATTGATTATTAAAATCAAATGATTTATTTGCAGAATCTATATTTTCTTGTATTATTTTAAATAAAGAATCAATATAATTTTCTTCTGAAAGTGAATTTTTTTTAGCAGTAGATTTAGCTATTATAAAATCTGGTGCTTGTAGTTTCATAGTATAGAGAATTAATTCATAAGGATAGCTATAGTTTAATATTTCAAGATTTTCGTCTACCAAGAAGAAAAAACTTTTTGTTTCATATATAGTATCTCTTATATATTTGGCTATTTCTTCAATGCATTTTTGCTTGAATTTTTGTTTTGCTAGACTATTTGAGAAAATACCAGATTTTATAGGTGTAGGTTTAATTTCTATATTATCTATATTTGTTGTGGATTTATCAGCATTATCAGTATTTTGGCTTATAAGATTAATGTTACAATCTTGTTCATCTAAAATTTGATTAGATAACATTGAAGAGTAATTATCTTTAAAAGGTTCATCAATTAAAACATCATTTAGCCAGTCTAGTAAGATGTTCAACATTCGCTCACTAGCTATGTATATACAAATTGGCTTGTTATCACGAATTGCACTTCTCCAAATCCATTGTATCAATTCGCTTAGAGCATACAAATCTTCAGAAAATTCATTACCAGTATGGCAATATTTTGTTATAAAATTATATAAATGTGGATTAATATACCTATTTACAAGATAAATTAATACATTAGCATTTCTGTATTCATTAGTAGCTTTAGCATTTATTGGAATATAGTTTTTTTCTGAAATATAATTGCTTGAGTTAAATTTATTTTTTGCACTATCAAATACAGTCCATATAATTTCTTTATTTTTTCTTATTTCTTTTGGGATATTATCTTTACAGAATTTTTTTATATTATTTTTCAATATATCTAAAATTTCATTATCATTTTTTTCATTTAAATATTTAGTATAATATGAGTAACTTAATGTAATTGTACCTTTTGCTTTTTTATTTTTGTTCCAAAAAGAATATAATGAAGTTCTTGATTTTGTATCTTTTACAATATTTTTTGTACCCTCGTTTAGCTTATAGCCAGGAATATTAATATTCTCACAAGTTTTGAATTTTACTATTTTTTCAAAATTCAAATATAATCTTTTATTATTTGAAATAATAAAATCTCTATCTTCGTGAGCAAATTTTATATAGTTCTTATTTGAATCTACTTCTTTAAGATTAAGATTTTCTAAATCATCTTGATTTTTTGTTATTGGATGGCAAGGAATAGGATAAAGGTAAGTATAGGTTGCATTGTAAAAATCAAAATAATATTTCATTAATTGTGCATTCCATAAATAAGTGAGAATATATATACTTTTAAAAATTTGGAATGTTTTTATTGGAAATAATGAAATATAATAATAACTATTATCTTCTAATTCATGTTTAGCTTCTAATCGATAAATGTCATATTGGGTAAAATAATTTTTTATGCAATTTAAAATAGAATTTTCATCAATGATTTTATTACTCCATACAATAAGGTTTTCTTGTGTAGAACTATATTCTAAATAATTAGAATTAATTAAATTATCTATGTCTGTATCTGAAAAAGTATATTTTTGAGCAGTATCTTTTAAATATAAATTATTATTTCCATCAATCCCTATATTGGAGTTAAGCTTATTAGAAGTAATTAATTGTGGAAATTCAGCAACAGAAATAAGAGAATTTAAAGCTTCATCAATAACTAAATTATAGTC
>CAUWFY010000146.1:0-3526 GCA_963558115.1 uncultured Clostridia bacterium | reverse complement strand
CAAAATGACAGGGTGCAAAATAAATAGCAAAATGATGCCAATAATAACACCATTAAATAGTGGAGATATAATAGAAATAATAACATCAGAAAATGCAAAAGGACCTAGCAGAGATTGGCTTAAATTTGTAAAAAGCTCAGGTGCAAAAAATAAGATAAAGAGTTGGTTTAAGAAAGCTCAAAAAACGGAGAATATAGAAAAAGGAAAAGATTTAATAGAAAAAGAGTTAAAAAGAATAGGATTTACACATTCGGATTTATTTAAAACAGAATATATAGAACCAATGCTAGAAAAATATAAATATAAGACGATAGAAGAAATGTATGCAGCAGTTGGTTTTGGAGCAAATTCATCAGTAAAAGTAATTTCAAGAATGTTACAAGAATATAGAAAAGAACATCAAGAAGAGGATATTGAACAAAAAATAGAAGAACTAAAAAAAGCAAAACAAAGAAAAATAAAACCATCTAATTCAGGAATTATAGTAAAAGGAATAGATAATTGCTTAGTAAAACTTTCTAAATGTTGTAATCCATTACCAGGAGACGAAATTGTAGGATATATAACAAAAGGAAGAGGAGTATCAGTACATCGTAAAGATTGTGTAAATATAAAAGATTTGATATCAGAAGAAAATAGAATGATAGATGTTGAATGGTATGAGGAAGAAAAAGCATCATATCAAGCAGAAGTAGAGATATTTTCAAATGATAGAACAGGATTACTTGTAGATATATTGAAAGAATTAGGAACAACAAAAGCAAATATATTAGGAGTAAATACAAAGACTACAAAAGAAAGAATTGCAATAATTAATATAACGCTTGAACTAGAAAATTTGGCAGAATTAAACAAAGCTTTAAAAGCAATAAGAAAAGTAGATAGTGTATATGAAGTAAAAAGGAAAAAATAAAATTTAAAATGTAAAAAGAAGTTAAAATTAATAAATATAAATTAAAAAGTAAAATATAGAATAAAAGCATAAAATAATAGAATATAGGTAACAAAATATAAATTGTAAATAAGCTGAAGAAATAAAAGATATAAAAGAGCTAAAATTAAACATAAAATAAGAAAAATCTAAAGTAAAGAATTAAAAGAAAAGAGTGAAAAGAAAAAATGATTTTAAAAGAACTAAAGATTAAAACTTGGGTAGGAGACCCAACTAATTGCTATATAATATTTGATGAAAAGAGCAAGGAAACTATGGTAATAGACCCAGCAGGAGAAGTAAATAAAATTGAGGAACTTATTAAAATTTTAGATGGCAATTTAAAATACATATACTTGACCCATTGCCATGGTGACCATATAGTAGGCGTATCAGAATTGCAAAAAAGATGTGGAGGAAAAATATTAATACACAGATTTGATAGTAAAGGACTTAATGACCCAAATATAAATCTATCAAGAATAATAGATATTCCAGAAATAACATTAGAAGCAGATTCAAGAATAGATGATGAAGATTTATTGCACTTGGGAAACTTACAATTTAAAGTGATTCATACACCAGGTCATACAAAAGGTTCGACAAGTTTATATTGTGAAAAAGAAGAATGTGTATTTTCAGGAGATACAATATTTAAAGGGGCTTGGGGAAGAACAGATTTGCCAACTTCAAGTATAGAAGAAATAATGGACTCAATAGTGAAGAAACTATTAAAATTACCTGAAAATACAATAGTATATCCAGGACATGGAAGAGCAACGATGATAAAAGATGAAAAAACAATTTACTTAGACTTAAAACCAAATATAAATTAAACTTTGACTTTGGCGATTTTGGTGATTTTGGGGTCGGAGACAAAAATCATCTCCAAAGTTAAAGTGAAAATTAAAAAAGAAAAGAATTTTAAAAATTAAATGAAGGTGATTTGGGGAGAAGATGATTTTTATCTCCGACCCCAAAATCATTTTAGAATAGGATGTGATAGAATGAATAAGATAGAACCAAGAACTTTAGCTGGATTTATGGAATTATTACCAAATGAACAAATTTTATTTAATCAAATTAAGGAGACAATAGAAAAAACTTATAAAAAGTTTGGGTTCTTGCCAATAGATACTCCTGTAGTAGAATTAGCTGAAATATTATTAGCAAAAGCAGGAGGAGAAACAGAAAAGCAAATATATAGATTTCAAAAAGGTGATACAGACTTAGCTTTAAGATTTGATTTAACAGTTCCATTAGCTAAATATGTTGCAAAAAATTATGGAAATTTGAGTTTTCCTTTTAGAAGATATCAAATAGGAAAGGTGTATAGAGGAGAAAGAGCCCAAAAAGGAAGATATAGAGAATTTTATCAATGTGATATAGATATAATTGGAGATGGAGAGTTAGGTTTAATAAATGATGCAGAGATTCCAAGTATTATTTATACAATATTTAGAGATTTAGGCTTCAAAGATTTCACAATAAGAATAAATAATAGAAGAATTTTAAATGGGATTTTTGAAAGCATAAATCAGAAAGAAAATTCAGAAGAAATACTAAGAATAATTGATAAAATAGAAAAAATAGGAAAAGATAATGTAATAGAAGAATTTGAGAAATTAGGTTTAAGTAAAGAACAGATACAAAAAATAATTGACTTTATAGAAATTCAAGGTACATCAGATGAAAAAATAGAGAAACTTGAAAATTTAGAAATACAAAATGAAATCTTTAATCAAGGTGTAAAAGAACTAAAAACAGTAATAGAAAATGTAAGATTATTTGGTGTGCCAGACGAAAACTTTAGTGTAGATTTAACTATTGCAAGAGGTCTAGATTACTATACAGGAACAGTATATGAGACATTTTTAAATGATTATAGAGAATTGGGAAGTGTTTGTTCTGGAGGAAGATATGAAAACCTAGCAGAATATTATACTAACAAAAACTTACCTGGAGTTGGTGTTTCAATAGGCTTAACAAGGCTATTTTCAAAATTGAATGAGTTAAGTATAATAAAAGCAAATAAAAAATCAGTTGCTGAAATATTAATAATACCAATGACAGAAGATTTAAAAGAATCAATAAAATTGGCAACCAAACTAAGAAATGCAGGAATAAATACAGAAGTATATTTAAATGAAAAGAAAATAAAAGCAAAATTTAAATATGCAGATAAATTGGAAATTCCATATGTAATTGTAATTGGAGAAGATGAAATAAAGCAAAATGTAGTTACAATTAAAAATATGAAAACAGGAGAAGAAGAAAAAGTTCCAAATAATGAAATTGATATAATAAAGAAAATAGAAGAATAGATAAGAAAAACTATATTAAAAAGAAAGTATACTTGATCTTTTTAATATAGTTTTAATTATATTTTACGTATACAACAAGTAAAAGTGACCTTCAAAAAGACCCGCGATAGCTTTTCTAATGTAGCTTCGCTACTTTTCTTATAATATAAATAAACAACTAAAAATTTTGATTAATTTTTATTAGAAGAATTATATTTAAACAAACATTTTTTATGTATAAATTTTGAAAAGTCATTAGAAGAACCATAAATAAAACCAATTTTATTAATTA
>CAUWFY010000145.1:0-3538 GCA_963558115.1 uncultured Clostridia bacterium | reverse complement strand
TGAATAGATTATTTATTTTTTAAAAGAAGTCCTACTCTCCTATAAACTTTTTTAAACTCTTAAAAATGTCTGCTCTTACATTTTTAATTGATTAAAATATTTATATTTGATTCCTCTTCTTTTATTTTTTACTTTTGAATAAAATTAATTTTAAAATATCTACCATAAAGTCAAGATTTTATGTTTAATTATAAAATGGCAATAAAAGAGCTGTTGAAAAATCTATATTTTTCAACTGGCTCTAAGTTTTATTTAATTTCTAAAATATTTTTCTTTTCTTATTTTTATCACCCTATTTTATATTTTTAGGTAAATATTCCATTGTATTACAAATCTTATTAATTATACAATATTTTACCATTAAAAGTCAATGATTTTAGAAATATTTTCTTCAAATTATAGACTTTTTTTTTCTTTTATAGTAAAATGTTGAAGAATATTATAATTTATATTAAATATTTATATGAATTTGAAGAAAGGAGAGTATGATTATTTAAGTTATTAAATATATCATACAAGAAAATATGGCAACTTTACCCTTAATAGAAAAATATTTAATCGTTTTTGGTGTATCAATGGTTCCAATAGTGGAATTAAGAGGAGCTATACCGATTGCTGAAGGACTTGGCTTAAATATCTTTTGGTATTACCCAATAGCAATTATAGGTAATATGTTACCTGTTCCATTCATTTATTTGTTCGCAAGAAAAGTTCTTGAATGGGGAAAAGATAAAAAATTAACAGGTAAGTTCTTTACTTGGTGTTTAGAAAAAGGTGATAAAGGTGGACAAAAACTTAAAGCTTCAGCTGGTGATAAAGGAATTTTTTGGGCTTTATTAATTTTTGTTGGAATTCCTTTACCTGGAACAGGAGCTTGGACAGGAACTCTAGCTGCAAGTTTTTTAAATCTTGGTTTTAAGACAAGTATATTAGCAACTACACTTGGAGTTTTATTAGCTGGTATAATAATGTCTCTAGGTAGTAAAATAGTTGTTTTTCTTGGTTGGACTGGTGTAATTGCAGTTGTTGCAGTTATTGCAATTATTGTAATGGTGTCAATTTTGATTAAGAAGAAAAGAAAACAAAAGCAAAATAATTAATGCTTACTGTTTAAAGATAAATCTTTATTTAAATATAATTGTTTATAGACAAAAAAATAGTGAATTAGAATTTTTCTAGTTCACTATTTCTTTGTTACATTAATATATTTATTAAAGTTAATTTATAATACTTTTTCAACCATATTTATAAATTAAATATTTTTTCTTTTTATTCCATATTATTTTTTGGCATTCTCAATTTATTTTTATATTCAATATAATCATTTATAAGTATTTTTAATATAGCTATTACTGGTACTGCTAAGAACATTCCTACTATTCCAAAATATGCTCCACCAACTGTTACTGCAAACAATACTAATAATGGACTTATTTTTAAAGATTGACCTACTATTTTTGGATTTATAATATTTGCATCTATTTGTTGTAAAATTACTACTACTATTACCATCCAAATTGCTTGTGATAATCCTCCTGTAATTAATGTCACTAATACAGCTATAACCGTTGCTATTATTGCTCCTACATATGGTATCATATTGAACATTCCTATAAAGAATCCTAATAATGGTGCATATTTTACTTTCATTATTGTTAATGCAATTGTTACTAATATTCCTACTACAACTGCATCTAAGAATTGACTTGCAATAAACTTGAAGAATATTTCATTTGAGTTGTTAAAATATTTGTCTATATTCTTATATGTATTTTCCTTAAATATAGCACCTGTTAGTTTTTTCAAAAATGCTATTATTTGTGTTCTTTCTGTTAAAATGTATATTGATACTATTATTGCAATAAATATGTCTATTACACTAAATACTGCACTTATTGC
This sequence comes from uncultured Clostridia bacterium, assembly GCA_963558115.1. Lineage (GTDB taxonomy): Bacteria > Bacillota > Clostridia > TANB77 > CAG-508 > CAG-269. The sequence goes on along the minus strand of CAUWFY010000145.1, from coordinate 1,639 downwards.
ATTAGTTACATATCCTATTATTTGCTCAACATTGAAATATTGCTTAATATTTATATTTTGCAAACTATGTATTGCATCTTGTACTATTTGTCCCTTAAAGAATGAGTCTTCTGGAAGTTTATTGTAATTTTCTACTGCATTTGTAATATATCCTTGTAAATTATTTAAAAAGTCTGCAATACTTCCAAATATCATTGGCATTATGCAACTAAATAATATTATAATTATTGCTAGTATTATTAAATATACTGTTATTACTCCTAGAACTCTAGCTCTTTTTCTTATAAATTTAAGCTTTACTTTGCTAAACCATTCTTCAAATTTTCTAGCTGGCATATATAATAAATATGATATAAATATTCCTACTATAAATGGGCTAAGTACATTCATTAATCCTTTTATTCCATTCATTACACTATCATAGTTGTCTAATCCTTTATACACTATAATTAGTGCAATACCTAGTAAAAACCAGTATATCCATTTTGACCAATCTTTTTTTGTATCTTTCATTTTTCTCCTCCTTATTTAATTATCAATCCTACTGGACAATGATCACTTCCATATATTTCTTGATAAATTTTTGCATCTTCTAATTTGTCTTTCATATCTTTTGAAACTATAAAATAGTCTATTCTCCAGCCTGCATTATTAGCTCTTGCATTTCTCATATATGACCACCAACTATATTCTCCTTCTTTAGTTGGATAAAAATATCTGTAAGTATCAATAAATCCTGCATTTAATAGTTCTGTCATTTTTTGTCTTTCTTCATCTGTAAATCCTGCATTTGTTCTATTTGTTTTTGGATTTTTTAAGTCTATTTCTTTATGTGCAACATTTAAGTCCCCACACATTATTACTGGTTTTTGTTCATTTAGTTTTAGTAAGTATTTTCTTATTTCGTCTTCCCATATTTGTCTATAATCTAATCTTTCTAATTCTCTTTTTGAATTTGGAGTATAATTGTTTACTAAGAAAAAGTCTTCGAATTCTAATGTTATTATTCTTCCTTCTTTGTCATGTTCTTCTATTCCAATTCCATATTTTACATTTAATGGCTTAATTTTGGTAAATATTGCCGTTCCAGAATATCCTTTCTTTTCAGCACTATTCCAATAACTTGTATATCCTTCAAAATTCAAGTCAATTTGCCCTTCTTGACATTTTGTTTCTTGAATGCAAAAAATATCAGCATCGATTTCAGTAAAAAATTCTTCAAATCCTTTTGTCATACAAGCTCTAATTCCATTGACATTCCATGATATTAATTTCATATTTTAGTTTCCTTTCTATCGTTTTTATTTTATTTAATTTTTTATTATTAATTTTCTTTTTTACATTTCTTAATGTGTTCTTTGATAAGGTTTATTTTTGGGGAAATTATCTTTAAATTATTTTATAGTTAATCATTTTAATAATATTTTCTATCTAATAATAAAAACTGCCCTTTTATCTAGGACAGTTCTATTATATATTATTTTTTTTTAGTTTACAACAGAAACTGGTAAATATCTTACTCCCCATTGTAAAGCTTGTGCATGTGAGCTAACAAATATATCTATTTTATTTCCAGTTATAGCTCCCCCTCTATCTTCAACAGTATAAATATGTCCACCTATATTTAATTTTGTTCCAA
>CAUWFY010000144.1:0-3539 GCA_963558115.1 uncultured Clostridia bacterium | reverse complement strand
TATGTGATGAGCCAACAGGAGCATTAGACTATAAAACAGGAAAACAAATTTTAAAGCTATTGCAAGATACAGCAAGAAAAGAAAAAATGACAGTCTTAATAATCACACACAATGCAGCAATAGCACCTATGGCAGATAAAGTAATAAGATTCAAAAATGGAACAGCAGAAAGTGTAGAAATTAATGAAAATCCATTACCAATAGAAAATATTGAATGGTAAAAATAAAAATTCTAAAGGAGGTGGATTGGGGATGAAAAATAAAAAAGGAAAATCACAAATGTCACCTAAACGGAATGAAAAATCACAAATTAAAAAAAGCATTGTTAAAAGATAGTTTCAAAGAAATAAAAGTTTCATATAAAAGGTTTATATCAATATTACTTATGGCTCTTTTAGGAGTAGGATTTTTTGCAGGCTTAAGAGCAACTTCACCAGATATGGTAAATACTATTGATAAATATTTTAAAGACCAAAATGTATATGATATAGAAGTATTATCAACCTTAGGACTCACAAATGGAGATTTAGAAGCAATAAAAAATATAGAAAATGTTGAGCAAGTTTATGGTACATATAGTAAAGATAGTTTAATAAAAATAAATGATAAAGAAATAGTAACAAAAATCTTATGTCTAGAGGAAGTAAATAAACCAGTAATAATAGAAGGAAGAGAACCACAAAATAAAGCAGAATGCCTAGTAGAAGAGGGCTTTTTAAAAAATACTAACAAGAAAATAGGAGACAAAATACAAGTAGAACTAGAAAATACAGATGATGAACTAGAAGAAAATCAAAAATTCCTAAAAGAAAAAGAATTGACAATAGTAGGAATAACTAGAAGCCCATTATATATATCTAGAGAAAGAGGAACATCAAAATTAGGCTCTGGAAGTATTAACTATTATATATACATATCAAAAGAAAATGTAAGTTCTGAGGTTTTTACAGAAGCATATGTAAAACTAAAAGACTCAGAAAAATATAAAACATCAACTAATAGATATGAAAAATATGTTGAAGAGACTAAAGATAATATTGAAAATATAAAAGAAGAAAGACAAAAAGCAAGGTATGACGAGTTAATTGGAGAAGCAAATTCAAAGATAGCAGAAGCAGAAGAAAAATTTAATAGTGAAAAGCAAAATGGTGAAAATCAAATAAAAGATGCAGAAAATAAAATACAAAATGGGAAAGATGAAATTAATAAAGGTGAAAATGAAATAGCAAATAATGATGCAAAAGCAAAAAAAGAGTTTGCAAATGCCGAACAACAAATAAAAAATGCCAAAAATACTATAAAGAACAATGAAACACAATATGAAAATAAAAAAGTAGAGGCAGAAAAAGGATTCAAAGAGGCAGAAACACAAAAACAAAATTTACAAGCAACATTAACAACCTTGAAAAATTCTTTAAATGAGCTAAACAATAAATATAACGAAATAATAAAGAACTTACAAAATCCAAACTTGCCAGAAGCCCAAAAACAAATTTTAGAAAAAGCAAAAGTACAATTAGAAAAGCAAAAATCACAATTAGAAACTAATCAAAAGACAGTAGAAGCAGGAATAAGTAAAATCGAAAATGAAATAACAAAGGGAAAACAAGAATTAAACAATGCTAAAGCACAAATAGAAACTGCTAAAAAAACCTTATCTCAAAAAGAAAAACAACTTGCAAGTGCAAGGTCACAGGCTAAATTAGAAATAGAAAAAGCAAGAAATAAAATAGAAGAATCAAAAAAAGAAATACAAAAAGCAGAAGAGGAATTACAAAAAAGCAGAGAAGAATTTGATACTAAAATAAAAGAAGCAGAAGGAGAATTAATTGATGCCAAAGAAAAAGTTGCAAAAATTGAAAATCCAACCTGGTACATATTAGACAGAAATCAAAATGTTGGATATGCAAGTTTTATACAAGATACAGAAAGTATTGAAAATTTAAGTATGGTATTCCCAATAGTATTTTTTGCTATTGCAATCTTAGTTTCGTTAACCTCTATGACTAGAATGGTAGAAGAGGAAAGACAAGAAATAGGAACATTAAAAGCACTAGGTTATAATAAATTTCATATAAGTTTAAAATATATAATATATTCTAGCTTAGCTTGTATAATTGGTGCAATAATAGGAATGAATATAGGATTTCAAATACTACCAAGAATTATATGGGAAATGTATGAAATGATGTATACAATGCCAGATATAAATATATTGTATAATTACGAATATTCAGTAATAGGCTTAGCACTTATATATATTTGTATAGTAGGAGCAACTATTTATTCAATATTAAGAGAGCTAAGAGAAATGCCAGCAACATTATTAAGACCTAAATCACCTAAATTAGGAAAAAGAGTATTACTAGAAAGAATAACACCAATATGGAAAAGACTAAACTTTTCACAAAAGGTTACTATAAGAAATATATTTAGATATAAAAAAAGATTTTTAATGACAATAATCGGAATATTTGGATGTACATCTTTAATACTAGCTGGATTTGGACTAAAAGATTCTATATCTAAAATATTGCCATATCAATATGGAAAAGTATTTGATTATGATATGGAAGTGACATTAAAATCATCACTAGAAGAAGAAAAAAAGAATAATTTCATAACAAATTTAAAGAATAATGAAAAAGTAAATGATTTAGTTGAAACATATATGTTGTCAGGGACAGCAAATAAAGATGAAAAACAACAAGACATAAAAATAATAGTGCCAAAAGAAAGTGAAGAATTAGAAAAAGTAATAAAATTAAGAAATTTAGAAGAAGAAAAAATTAACTTAAATAAAGAGGGTGTAATAATAACTGATAAATTGGCACAACTAATAAATGCAAAAATAGGAGATACTATAAAAGTAAAAGACTCAAATGAAGTAGAAAAAGAACTAAAAATAAAAGATATAACTGAGAACTATATAGCACATTACATATATATATCAAAAGATTTATATGAGACCTTATATCAAGAAAAATATGATACAAATGTCTTATTGATGCAAGATAAAGATTTATCAGAAGAGGAAGAAAAAAACTTATCAAAAGAATTAGTAAAACAAAATGAAGTATCAACAGTAGGCTTGACATCTACAATGATGAAAACTTTAGATGATACAATGGGGTCACTAAATTATGTAGTCATAATTTTAATAGTATCAGCAGGATTATTGGCATTTGTTGTATTATATAATTTATCAAATGTAAATATAAGTGAAAGAATAAGAGAACTTGCAACAATAAAAGTATTAGGATTTTATGATAAAGAAGTATATGACTATGTTAATAGAGAAACTACACTATTAACAATTATAGGGATAATATTAGGACTAGGTGGAGGATATTTATTAAACTTTTATATAATAGGCACTTGTGAAATTGACTTATTGAGATTTGTAAAAGTAATAGACCCATTAAGTTATTTGTATGCTATATTAATAACAGTTGCATTTACAATAATAGTAAATATCTTTACATATTTTGCATTAAAGAAAATAGATATGATAGGAAGTTTAAAAAGTGTAGAATAAA
>CAUWFY010000143.1:0-3608 GCA_963558115.1 uncultured Clostridia bacterium | reverse complement strand
TAGATAACGTCTAGTGAGGGTGACCTTAAGGAAAGTGCAACAGAAAATAACCGCCATTATATGGTAAGGGTGAAAAGGTGAGGTAAGAGCTCACCAGCGATATGGTGACATATTGTGTTTGTGTAAACCCCATCTGGAGCAACACCTAAATAAGAAGATTAAGTCTGCTCGACAACTTCTTGAATTGCGTGGCTTGAAATATATAGTGATATATATTCTAGATAAATGACTATTTTTAATGACAGAACCCGGCTTACAGATTTACTCTATTATATTTTTAATATCTTTAGCTAATGGACTAATAATGGTTAGTTCTTTTTTAGTTATGGGATGTATAAATGAAACTTTATAACTATGAAGTGCTTGTCTATTTATTAAAATAGAAGAATTTCCGTATAAGGTGTCACCAATTAATGGGTGATTAATGTGACTAAAATGAACACGAATTTGGTGAGTGCGACCTGTTTCTAAAATACATTTTACCAAAGAAAAATTTTTGCTTTTAAATTCTTTTATAACAGAATATTTTGTTATTGAGGGTTTGCCATCTAAAGAAACACATCTTTCAATAATGCTACCATTTTTTCTAGCAATCGGAAAATCTAATATACTTGATTTTTTCTCTAATATTCCATTTATGACACATAAATATTCTTTTTTGAATTGATGATTTTGCATTTGCTGACTTAATATTTCTTGAATATATTCAGATTTTGCAAATAAAACTATGCCAGAAGTGTTATAATCTAATCTATTTATAGGTCTAATTTTCTTTTTTAAATGTATATTATCAAAATAATATTTTACACCATTTGATAAAGAGTTATCATAATGTAAAAAAGAAGGATGAATAGCTATGCCAGCAGGTTTATTTAATACTAAAAGCCATGCATCTTCATAAATAATATCAAGGGAAGAAGCTTTAGGGACAATGTTAGAATTATCTTCAGGGAAATCTAGATTAACACTAATAATATCATTTTTATGGACTCTTGTTCTAGTATCTACATTTTTTCCATTTAAGAAGACCATATTAGAGTTGAGTAATTTTACAAATAATCTATTAGAAATATGAAATTCCTCTTTTAGAATATTGTTTATAGTGGTATAAGCATTATTAGTTACAGTATATTTTAAAATCATTTCTTTGTTCATATGTGATATTATTTCCTTTCATAAATACTAAATATTTTAAATTGTATAATAAATTTAATTTTATAGTTTATTAAAGTATACATAAATTAAAGATGAAAATCAATATATTGATAAAAAATCTAAAATATAGTATAATACTTAAGTAAATAGTTGAAGAATTTTAGGAGTGATAAGTTTGAGAATAAGATTTAAAAAATGGGCAAGACCAGAATTAGAAGCAAGTAAATTTTATATAGATAATCCAGAAGGATTAAAGGGTAAATGGAAAGAAAAATTTAAAAACAATAATCCAATTCATTTAGAATTAGGGTGTGGAAAAGGGCAATTTATATCTAAATTAGCAGTAGAAAATCAAAATATAAATTATATAGCAATTGACTTAGTAGATGCAATGCTAGGTTTAGCAAAAAGAAATGTAGAAAAAGAATATAATGAAAAAAACATAGAACCTGAAAATATATTATTAACTAGATTTGATATTGAAAGAATAGGTTTAATATTAGATAAAAAAGATGAGATAGAGAGAATATATATTAATTTTTGTAATCCATGGCCAAAAGGAAAACATAGAAAAAAAAGATTAACACACTCGAAGCAATTAGAAAAATATAAAGAATTTTTAAAAGAAAAAGGAGAAATATTTTTTAAAACTGATGATGATGACTTATTCAATTCTAGTTTAATCTATTTTGAAGAAAGTGGATTTGAAATTATTAAAAAGACTTATGATTTACATTCAAATGAGATTTTTGAAAAAAATATTGAAACAGAACATGAAAAAATGTTTTCGGATCAAGGAATTAAGATAAAAGCTCTTATAGCTCATAAAATAAATTAGATAAAGATGTAAAAAAAATAATATTTGATTGACAATGATCAAAAAAATAAGTATAATAATAATGTAAATAAAAAAGAAGGAGATAATTATGCTTGCAAAATATTGGAAAAAAATTGGATTATTAATATTGATAATAGCCTGTGTATTTAATGTTATGTCAAAATTAGTCAACAAACTTTCATTAGATAAAGAGATGTTATCTTCTGCACAATATATGTATGAACAACAACAAAATGAAAATAAAACAAAATAGGTATTGAAAAATAAAATAAAATATGTTATTATTAAACATAGTCATATTATTTTAACATTAAGAAAGAGGTGAACTAGTAATGAAAGAAGGAATACATCCAAATTATAACCAAACAACAATCACATGTGCATGTGGAAATGTTTTAGAAGTAGGTTCAACAAAAAAAGATATAAAAGTAGATATATGTTCTAAATGTCACCCATTCTGGACAGGTAACTTAAGACAAGAAACAGCTGGTGGTAGAGCAGATAGATTCAAGAAAAAATATGGACTTGCATAAAATAACGGTTTATAACAAAAGAGTAGCAAACAAATGCTACTTTATTTTTTTGCCTAAGTTTTCTATTGCAAAATTTGTCAAAATATAATAAAATAAGCAAGTGATGGAGGTTATAATAGTGAACACAAAAAATGAAGTAAAAGAGCAAGAAAAATATATAGAAAAAGTAAAAGAACTTAATAAAGATAAAAGTTTAAAATATAGTATTTTAACAATGGGGTGTCAATTAAATGAAAATGATTCTGAAAAGTTATGTGGAATGTTAGAAAAAATGGGATATACAAAAACAGAAAATCCAAAAGAATCAGATTTAAGTTTATTTAATACTTGTTGTGTAAGAGAAAATGCAGAAGATAAATTATTTGGAAAATTAGGTGAACTAAAAAAAGTAAAAGAAGAAAGAGGAACAATAATTGCAATAGGTGGTTGTATGATGCAAGAAAAACATATTACAGACAAAATAAAAGAATCATATCCATTTGTTGATGTAATATTTGGAACTCATACATTACATAGATTTCCAGAAGATTTATATAAATCATTAGTAGAAAAGAAAAAACAAGAAGATATATTAGATATTGATGGAGAAATATATGAAGGGTTACCTATAAAAAGAGATAGCAAAATAAAAGCTTCAGTAACAATAATGAATGGATGTAATAATTTTTGTAGTTACTGTATAGTACCGTATGTAAGAGGAAGAGAAAGAAGTAGAAGTCCAAGAGATATAATTGAAGAAGTAAGAAATTTAGCAAAAGAAGGATATAAAGAAATAACTTTACTAGGTCAAAATGTAAACTCTTATCTTAGAGTAGAAAGAGAAAAAAATATAGAATTTGAAAAATATGAAGATGTAGATTCTTTTGCAACATTATTAGAGGCAATAAATAAAATAGAAGGATTAGAAAGAATAAGATTTGTATCACCACATCCAAAAGATTTTACAGATGATGTAATAGAAGCTATTGCAAAATGTGATAAAGTATGTAAATTAATTCATTTACCACTTCAATCAGGTAATACAAAAGTTTTGAAAGAAATGAATAGAAAATATACAAAAGAACAATATTTAAAATTAGTAG
>CAUWFY010000142.1:0-3639 GCA_963558115.1 uncultured Clostridia bacterium | reverse complement strand
AATATATAATTTCATAAAAGGTAAAATCGATTTACACAAAAATATTTACATACTCTGAAAAAAAGATGATATAATATTATGTAAATGTAAAAGGAGTGTCTAAGATATGAAAACATATACAGAGGAGTTTAAGAAAACAATTGTAGAATTATATGAAAATAAAAAATTATAAATTTGTCGAGTTGGATGAGATGGTGTATAATATAGTGTTTAAATTATTTGAAGGGAAAATAATTTAAACACTATATTATACACCATCCTATGTTATTGGCTGAAAATTTAAAAAAGGAGAATTGAATGGATGACTATTCTTTAATTTCTTGAGACAATTTTCCAATAGCTTTTGTTTCTATTCTAGATACATAAGAACGAGAAATTCCCAGCATTTTGGCAATTTCATGTTGAGTTTTAGGCTTATGACCACCTAACCCAAATCTTAATTCTAAAATTGTCTTTTCTCTATCTTTTAAAATTGACTTCATTTTATCATAAAGTAATTTAATTTTCATTTTTATATCAACTTCATCTTCAATAGGTCTTTCATTATTTTCAAGAACTTCTTGTAAAGTAACCACATTATCATCTTTATCTTTTCCAATAGGTTCATTTAAATACACTTCTGCACCTAATTTTTTGGTTGCTCGTAAATGCATTAATATTTCATTATCAATACATCTAGAAACATATGTAGAAAGTCTAGAGCCTTTGTCAACATTAAAACTATTTATGCCTTTAATTAAACCAATAGTTCCAATAGAAATCAAGTCATCTTGTTCAACATTAGAGGTAGAGTATTTTTTAGAAATATGAGCAACTAATCTTAAATTATGTTCGATTAGAATATTTCTTGCTTCATCATTTCCTTGCTTCATTTGTTCTAAGTATAATTTTTCTTCTTCAGAAGTTAAAGGTTCTGGAAATAAACTATTACTAGAAATATAACCTACTAAAAAAACAGCAGATTGCATGAATTCCCAAAAACTCAAAATACCTGAAATACAAAGTGCCGAAAACATAATGCACCTCCATTAAAACTTAATATATTGAATTTATTTATACAAAGACATTATATGTAATAAAAAAATAAAAGTGCCTGGACTAAAAAATAAATATTAGGACAAAATTCAACATATTTATATTGATACAAAAAATATATGCTTATAAAGAGTTATAGGATAAGAAAGTTTATAAATATAGTCATAAAATTGTAAGATTATACGGAATTATTAACAAAAAATACAAAAAATTAAAAAAGTTTTAGAAAGTTAATATAACAATATAGTGATTAATTTTAGGATATAGTCATACAATTAATAAGAAATAAAATAAATAATATTTATATAGTCATAGATATGAGTATATAAAATAACTTGATTTCAAGAGCAAAAAATAAGTGGAGGAAAAAGTGATTGCAAATATATTTAAAGGAATATTAATAGGTGCAGGAGCAATTTTGCCGGGAATTAGTAGTGGTGTATTATGTGTAATTATGGGAATATATGAAAAATTGTTAGATTCAGTTTTAAATTTTTTTAAAGATATAAAAAGTAATGTAAGATATTTATTTCCAATTGTTTTAGGTGGAGTAACAGGAATTGTGTTATTTAGTAATTTATTAAATTATTTTTTCTATCAATTTCCAATACAAACTAAATCAATTTTTATAGGATTAATAATAGGAACAATTCCTGAGTTAATACAAGAAGTAAATAAAAAAGAAAAATATAATAGAAAAAATATTATATATATGATAATAGCAATGATTATAGGAATTGTAACAGTTATTTTAGAGAACAGACTACATATTTCAGAAGTAAAAAATGTAAATTTTATATACATAATGATATGTGGAATAATAATGTCTTTAGGCATAATAGTTCCGGGAGTAAGTAGTACAATAATATTAATGCTACTTGGAATATATCCAATATATTTACAGTCAGTTGCAAATATATATTTTCCGGTTTTAATTCCACTAGGAATAGGTTTAATATTAGGAAGTATAGTTGTAATGAAAATAACAAAGAAATTATTAGATAGTAATTATGGCAAAACTTTTTATTGTATAATAGGATTTTCAATAGGCTCTATATTTATTTTATTGCCTTCAATTAGTAATGTAAATGAATTTATAATTTCGGTTTTATGTTTTGTTTTAGGGAATTTATTAATAAAGAACTTGCAAAGAAAAGAATAGTATTATTTAATTAAGCAATAAATAATTGAATATTAAGTTAATTGTTTGAAATTACCCTGCTAAATCAAGATTTGAACTTGTAATATCAACAAAAATTTGATATAATTGCAAAAGTAAAAAAGAAAAAAGAGGAGAGATAAATAATGGATTATAAAGATTTAGCAAACTTAATATTCCCAGATGCAAAAGAAATATCATATTATGAAGAAAAATATCCAGAAAGAAATTTAAAAGAAGGAGCAATAGTAACAAGATTTGCACCTAGTCCAACTGGATTTGTACATATAGGTGGATTATATCAATCAGTAATTGCAAGAAAGTTAGCTACTCAAACTGAAGGAGTATTCTTTTTAAGAGTTGAAGATACAGACCAAAAAAGAGAAGTTGAAAATGGAATAACAGGAATAGTACAAGCATTAAATGATTTTGGAATAGTTCCAGATGAAGGTATGATATCAGAAACAGAAGGAAAAGGAAATTATGGACCATATAGACAATCACAAAGAAAAGAAATATATCAAAGTTATGCAAAATACTTGATAAGTCAAGGCAAAGCATATCCATGTTTCTGTACACCAGAAGAAGGAGAAGAAATAAGAGCTAAACAAGAAGCGGCAAAAATAAGACCAGGATATTATGGAGTATGGGCGAAATGCAGAAATGTTACAGTAGAAGAAGCAATTAAAAGAATTGAAAATGGAGAAAAATATATAATTAGATTTAAATCTCCAGGTAGAGAAGATAGAAAAATAAAACATCATGATGTAATAAAAGGAAATGTGGACTTTCCAGAAAATGATCAAGATATAGTAATTATAAAAGCAGATGGATTACCAACATATCATTTCGCACATGCAATAGATGACCATTTAATGAGAACAACTCATGTAATAAGAGGAGATGAGTGGTTATCATCTGTACCACTTCATTTACAATTATTCCATGAATTAGGATTTAAAGCACCCAAATATGCACATATTGCACCAATTATGAAAAATGACAATGGGAATAAAAGAAAATTAAGTAAAAGAAAAGATTCAGAAGCAGCAGTAAGTTATTATGACGAAGAAGGAATACCAGAAGAAGCAGTAAAAGAATACTTATTAAATATAGCAAATTCAAATTTTGAAAATTGGAGAAGAGCAAATAAAGAAAAATCAATAGAGGAATTTGAATTGCAATTAAATAAAATGAGTGTAAGTGGAGCTTTATTTGATATGGTCAAATTACTTGATGTTGGAAAAACAGTAATATCAATGTTTACAGCAGAAGAGGTATATGAAAAATCTTTAGAATGGGCAAATAAATATGATAATGAACTAAAAGAAATGCTAGAAGATAAAGAATATGCTTTAAGAATATTTTCAATAGAAAGAGGAAACAAAAAACCAAGAAAAGATATTTCAAAATGGTCAGAAGTAAAAGAAAATATTGAATATATG
>CAUWFY010000141.1:0-3639 GCA_963558115.1 uncultured Clostridia bacterium | reverse complement strand
AAATGTGGCTTATGTTATATTGGAAATTTAGCAAATGATGACTTAATTGCTGAAATAAAATACAGAATGAATAATTTATCAGTAGATTCTTTACTTTCTGCTGGTCAATTAGAACAATTAATTAGTGAAACCAATAGATTAGATGTACCACAAGTTTTATCTACTGAAAGACCTGATAAAGCTTCTAGTTACTTATTAGATGGTAGAGTTGTAATCTTAGTAGATGGCGCTCCATATTCAATAGTTATACCTGCTATTTTTACCGATTTTTTAGGATCTCCTGATGATAAAAATCAAAAAGCTATTTTCTCTAATTTTTCTAAGTTAATTAGATTATTTGCTACTTTTATCACTTTACTATTACCAGGATTATATATAGCAATCACAAGTTTTCATCAAGAAATATTACCTACTGAATTCCTTTACTCAGTTCTTGCTTCAAGAGAAAATGTTCCTTTTCCTATTATTTTAGAATTATTACTACTAGAATTATCTTTCGAGTTAATCAGAGAAGCTGGTCTTAGAGTTCCTGCACCCATTGGTCCTACAATAGGAATTGTTGGAGCAATCGTTATGGGACAAGCTGCTGTAAGTGCTGGAATTGTTAGTCCTATTTTAATTATAGTTGTTGCAATTACTGCTACTGCTTCTTTTGCCATTCCTGATTATTCTTTTAGTTTCCATCTACGAGTATATAGATTTGTCTTTATTTTTTTAGGTTACCTTTGTGGCTTTTTAGGTATATCTTTAGGCTTTTTTGTCTATTTAGCTATGATTGTAAATACAAATTCCTTCGGTGTTCCTTATACTATTGGCATTTCTCCTCTTGAAAAAATTAAAGGCTCTAAATATTATTTACCTCCTATTTGGAAAAGAGAATATCGTTCAAGTTTCCTTAACTCAAAAAAAGAACAAAAGCAAGACAATATTTCTTTGAAGTGGAAAAAATATTAGAAAGGATTTGGATTTATTATGGATAATTCTAAAATTGGTACTTCTGAAGCAATTAGTATTGTTTTAGGTGTATTTGTAGCACATACACTCGTTTCTTTACCTAGAACTATGCTAGAAACTACCAGTTCTGCTACAATTATAAATATTATTTATGTTGGAATAATAGCTATAACTCTCACTTTTCTTATTTATAAATTAATTAAAAATTTTCCTGGAAGTGATATAGTTGATATTTCAGAATATTTAGGTGGAAAAGTTTTCAAAAAAATTGTAGGTATTATTTTTATAATTTATTTTATTAGTAGCACTTCTATACTTATAAGAAACTTTTGTGAATGTTTAAAAATTGTATACTATCCTATGACTAGTTTAATTTTTATAATCCTTGCCTTTATTGTAGCTATTTGTATTGTTTTAAAATATAATTTTTCTACTATTACAAAAGTAAATCTTTTAATAATGCCTTTAGTTGTATTTAGTATTATATTCTTATTTGTAGCCAATATACAAAACTTTTCTTTGTATAATATTTTCCCTATAATGGGAGAAAATTTATTTACTACTTTTATAACTGGTCTTGGAAATTTAGGAGCATTTGGTGGAATAAGTTTACTTTATTTTCTTCCTCCATATTTAAAAGAACCTTCTAAAATGAAAAAAGTTTTCCTGGTTTCAATAGCTTTAGGTTCAGTATATATTCTAATATCTGTTTCTATTATCTTATTTTTACTAGTTTTTTTGATGTATTCTAATGAAATTATGCCACTATATTCTGCTGCTAGATATATTGAATTTGGAAGTTTTTTTCAAAGATTAGAATCTGCATTTTTATTGCTTTGGATTTTCCAAATGGCTTGTTACTTAACTATTTCATCTAAATTTTCTATTGCTATATTTAAAAAAATTACTAATATAAAAGATGAAACTCCTTTAATTTTAATTTTTGGAATATTGATTTTCTCAATTAGCTTATTACCTCCTAATTATGCTGTTTCTAAGTTTTTTGAGGATTATGTCTATAAATATATGGTATTAGGAATTGTTTTAGTATTTTCTATTATAATCCTAATTTTAGCTAATATAAAGAAAAGAAAAAAGGTGGGACAAAAAAATGAATCATAAAATATTAAAAAAAATATTTGTTTTTATTTTAATTCTTTTATTTCTTTTAGCCTTTTCTAGTTCTTATTCTGCACTTAGTATAAATAATTTAGCGATTGTTGTCGCCATGGGAATTGATGTTGCTCAAAATAATAATTTAAAATTAACTTTTCAATTTACAAATGCCTCCTCTGTTTCAGAATCTGGCTCTTCTGAAAAATCCCCATCGATAGTATATACCGTAGAAGCTGATTCTATTAGTTCTGGCATAAACCTTATTAATTCCCAAATAGGAAAAGAATTGTCTTTATCTCATTGTAAAATTATTGCTTTTTCAGAAGAACTAGCAGCAAAAGGTATTTCAAAAGAAATTTATACTTTAATAAATGATACTCAAGTTCGTCCTTCTACTAATATTGTTATTACAAAATGCACTGCCAAATATTATCTAGAAAATTCTAAACCCTTGTTTGAAAGCTTATTGACTAAATATTACGAAGTATTTACAAACTCAAGTCAATATACTGGTTTCTCTTCTAATTCCACTATTGGAGAATTTTTTAATAAAATGCTTTGTTATTCTTGTCAACCTTCTGCTATCTTAGGTGGTGTAGAAGACAATTCACTTAAAAATTCTTCTAGTAATATAAACTCTGAAAATATAATTTCAAACTCTTCTCCTGTTTCAGGTGATTCCAAATCAGAAAATATCGGACTTGCAGTATTTAAAGATGATGTTTTAGTTGGTGAACTAAATTCAATAGAAACATTATGTTATTTAATAATTAGAAATAAAGTATCAGGATTTTTAATTTCTGTACCTAATCCTAGTAAAACAAATTCTTATTTAGATATTTATATAACACCTTTAAATGAAGCTAAATCAAAAGTTGAAATTATAAATGGTACTCCATATATTTCCGTAAAATGCCATCTTACCGGTAGAATTTACTCTATGGAAGAAAATTCTAAATATCTAGATGATAAAATATTGAAAGAAATATCAGATTCTTGTAACAATTATTTAAAATCTGTTATGACTGATTATTTATATAAAACTTCTAAATATTTAAAATCTGATATTAATTCTTTTGGTAAACCTGCTCAAAGTAAATTTCTTACTACTAAAGATTTTAATAATTATAATTGGAATGAAAAATACAAAGATGCATTTTTTAATGTTGAAATTGATTCTTCTATTCGTTCCTCTTTCTTAATAACAGAAAGTTAAAAACAAAAAAATTAAAATTAGTGAGGTTTTTATGGTTAATTTTATAGAGTTTATAGTTTTTATACTTTTTTATTTATATGTTTTAATACAGGCTATTTGTTATGGTTATTATGAAATTAAACATGATAATAAATTTGGTGGGATTTTTACAATTGTTTTTTCTTTTTTTACAATTATTTTAGGAGTCTTCGCGGTTGTTTCGGCATGATTTCGGAGGCAGAGACAAGGATTTCGGAGGTCGGAGATGATTTCGGGGTCGGAGACAAAAATCATGATTGGAAATAAAAATAATTATTTTAATTTATTTTTTATTTATCCAATCATGATTTTTGTCTCCGACCCCGAAATCATCT
>CAUWFY010000140.1:0-3676 GCA_963558115.1 uncultured Clostridia bacterium | reverse complement strand
TCCAATTATTGCAGATGAATTTGTAGAGAAAGAATTTGGAACGGGTTGCGTAAAAATAACACCTGCACATGATATGAATGATTATCAAGCAGGAATAAGAAATAACTTAGAAATAATTGAAGTTTTTGATGAAAACTACAAAATGGGAAATTTAGTGCCTGAATATAAAGGAATGGATTTATTAGAAGCAAGAAAGAAAATTGTAGAAAAGCTAAAAGAAATAGGAGCATTGATAAAAGAAGAAGAATATACTCATAATGTTGGTAAATGTGAAAGATGTAAAACAACAATAGAACCAAAGATATCAGAGCAATGGTTTGTTTCAATGAAAGATTTAGCAAAAAAAGCAGCAGATTCAGTAAGAAATAATGAAGCTAAATTTATACCACAAAAATATGAAAAACAATACTTTAATTGGTTAGATAATATTCAAGATTGGTGTATATCAAGACAATTATGGTGGGGACATCAAATACCAGCATATTATTGTGAAGAATGTGGACATATAAATGTTGCTAAAAAAGCACCAGAAAAATGTGAAAAATGTGGTAGTGTAAAATTACATCAAGATGAAGATACACTAGACACATGGTTTAGTTCAGCATTATGGCCATTTTCAACTTTAGGCTGGCCGAATACAGAAACAGAAGATTATAAAACATTTTATCCAAGTAATGTATTAGTAACAGGATTTGATATAATAACTTTCTGGGTTTCAAGAATGATGTCACAAGGTATTGAATTTACAGGAAAAGCACCATTTAAAGATATATTAATTCACGGAATGGTACGAGATAGTCAAGGAAGAAAAATGTCAAAAACTCTAGGAAATGGAATAGACCCAATAGAAATAATTGATAAATATGGAGCTGATAGTTTAAGATTTGCCGTTATATCAGGAACAACAATGGGAAATGATATTAGATATATGCCAGAAAAATTAGAACAAGCTTCAAATTTTGCAAATAAAATATGGAATGCAACAAAATTTATTACTAATAATGAAGTAAAAGAAGAAGATATTATAAAATTCCATGAAGAAGTATATAACAAAGAAACAAAAAAATATAATAGTGAATTATTAAAAATTGAAGATAAATGGATAATAAATAAATTAGAAACATTAATTACAGAAGTAACAAACAACTTAGAAAATTATGATTTAGGAGTTGCACTTGATAAAGTATATAACTTTATTTGGAATGAATTTTGTGACTGGTATATAGAAATGGTAAAAACAAGATTATATAGTGAAGATTATAATGAAAAAGTAAAAGTATGTTATGTATTAGATTATATATTTGGTATGTCTATGAAATTGTTACACCCATTTATGCCATTTGTAACAACAGAAATTTATAGAAATTTAGTAAAATATAATGATAAAGATTTGATGGTATCAAAATGGCCAGTTGCAAGAAATAAAGATGAATTTAAAGACGAAGAAAATTTTGTAGAAATGCTAAAAAGAATAATAACAGAAATAAGAAATACAAGAGCAAAAATGAATGTCCATCCATCAAAAAAAGCAGATTTAATATTTATTACTAAAAAATATGAAAATAAAATAAAAGCAGCAAAAGACTTTTTATTAAAATTGGGATTTGGAAATGATATTATAATTCAAGAAAATAAAACAGGTATAAAAGAAGATGCAATAAGTATATTAGAAGATGGAGTTGAATTATATATTCCATTTGAAGGCTTAGTTGACATGGAACAAGAAAGAAAAAGACTAGAAGAAGAAAAGAAAAGACTAAAATCAGAAGTGGAAAGATGTGAAAAAATGCTATCAAATCCGGGATTTATGAACAAAGCTCCTCAAAGTAAAATTGAAGAAGAACAAGCAAAATTACAAAAATATAAAGAAATGTTAGCAAAATTAGAAAAATAAACAGGAACAAAGATTTGAAATATTATGTAAAATAAGATATAATATATTTATAAAATATTTAAGAGGTTATACTTATGAATGAAATTATTTCTGCAAATTTAATAGCACGGGAAATTATAAAATCCGAATTGGAATACGAACTTCCATGGATTAATAATCTTCTTAGAGATGCTATGAATAAGGGGCAACTGGAAATTATAACTCAGAGTAAATTATCAAAGCCTACCAAAGAAGTGCTTATCAAATTAGGATATGAAATTGAGGAGCTAGATGAGTGCGAAACTAAAATTACATGTAAAACTTGGTATGATATATCCCAAAATACAAAAATATTTTGGGATAAATTTTTTATGTTTGAAAAATATATTGGACAATTGAAAAGTTAAATGCAATTTCGAAAAAGCAAGTGACATTTTTATTAAATTTCCCTGTATCATAGAAAAAAAGTACTTGACAGTTTACAATAATAAAGATAAAATATATAAGGTAGGAAAAAATATATTTAATAAGAAACATATATATATTTTATTCGAACATTGAAAATTAAATAAGAAAGAGGTGTATGATTATATGGATATAGTAATCATTATCGCCGCTGTCTTAATCTCATTAGCAGTAGGCTTTTTAGTAGGTATAGTATACAGAAAGAAAGTTGCAGAGTCTAAAATTCAAGGTGCAGAAAATGAAGCAAAAAGATTAATTGATTTAGCGAAAATAGAAGGTGAAAACTTAAAAAAGGAAGAAATTTTTAAGGCTAAAGAAGAAATCATGAATAGTAGAAAAGAATTAGATCAAGAGATTAAAGAAAGAAGAGGCGAAGTACAAAAACAAGAAGCAAGATTAATTCAAAAAGAAGAAAATCTAGATAAGCGTTCTGAAAATTTTGAAAGAAAAGAACAAGATTTAGAAAGAGAAGCTAAAGAATTAGAAAATCAAAGATTAGAAGTAGAAGAATTACATTCTCAAGGAATGGTTGAACTTCAAAAAATAGCAGCTTTAACAAGAGAAGAAGCTAAAAATAGGCTTTTATCAGAAGTAGATAAAGAAATAACAGCAGAAAAAGCGGCTTTAATCCGAGAAAAGGAACAAAAAGCAAAAGAAGATGCAACAAAAAATGCAAGAGAAATCTTAGCTTATGCAGTACAAAAATGTGCAGCAGACCATTCACAAGAAACTACTGTATCAATTGTAGCTCTTCCAAGTGATGAAATGAAAGGAAGAATAATTGGTAGAGAAGGAAGAAATATAAAAGCACTAGAAACTTTAACAGGAATTGATTTGATAATTGATGATACACCTGAAGCAGTTGTATTATCAGGTTTTGATCCATTAAGAAGAGAAGTTGCTAAATTAGCTCTAGAAAAATTAATTGATGATGGAAGAATTCATCCAGCAAAAATTGAAGAAATGGTAGAAAAGGCTAAAGAAGAACTTGAAAACACTATCAAAGAAGAAGGAGAAAGAGCTGTATTAGAAACTGGAGTTATAGGATTACATCCAGACATAGTAAAACTAATAGGAAAACTAAAATATAGAACAAGCTATGGTCAAAATGTATTAAATCACTCTATTGAAGTTTCAAATTTAGCTAGAATAATGGCAGAAGAACTTGGATTAGATACTAAATTAGCTAGAAGAGCCGGCTTATTGCATGATATTGGAAAAGCATTAGACCATGATATGGAAGGTACACATGTTGAAATAGGAGTAGAAGTATTAAGAAAATATAAGGAAAATCCATTAGTGATAAATGCAGAAGAAGCTCATCATGGAGATGTAGAA
>CAUWFY010000139.1:0-3713 GCA_963558115.1 uncultured Clostridia bacterium | reverse complement strand
AAAATAAATAAAAAAATAAATAAAAAAATAAATAAAAAAAATAAATAAAAAAATAAATAAATAAAATAAAAAAAATAAATAAAAAAAATAAATAAAAAAATAAATAAAATAAATAAATAAAATAAATAAATAAAATAAATAAATAAAATAAATGAAAAAATAAAAATAAATAAAAAGGAGAAAAAATAAATGGAATTAATTAACAATATTGAAAAAGAAAGAAATAATAATTTATTAAATAATAACGAGCAAAAAATTTTTTTAGAAACGACATTAGGAAAAGTTATTAATACAGGAATAGATATAGGAATAAGAGCAATTTTTCCCGACTTTATAGAGGACGAGATAATTAATATAAAAGATAATATTTTTGATTATGGAATTGTAGATGGAATAAAAGAAACTATTAATGAAGCAATAGATTTAGGGAAAAGTGCAGTAGGAATATTTACAGGAAATTTTGAAAATGTAGAGCAAATGCAAAATGCAATAGAAAAAGGAGGCTTAATAGACGGAATATCAGATTTAGTATCTTTTGCAGTAGATAAAGCACAAGAAGCAGGAATAATAAATTATTCAATTGGAAATATAATAGAAAAAGGAAAAAATATTATATTAAATAATATAGAAAGTAATATAGAAAAAACTTTTTCAGACCAAATTATTTCTGTTGATAAAATGAATAAATATATTAATAGTTGGAAAGATAGTTTTGAGAATAAAGATTTTGAGAAAATGGAAAAAGACTATAAAAAAATCCAAAAAGAACTTCAAAATTTAGTACCATTAGAAAAAACATTGCAAGCTGCAAAATCAATAGAAATATTACATAACCTAATTAAAAATAATGGAAAGAATTTTAATTTAACACAAGAAGAAATAGAACTAGTAAATAAATTAAACAAATAAAATTTATGAATGGTAATCCATAAATTCTATAATTAATATATTTTTATTTATAATTATATTTTTTTAAATAAGTAAAAGAACAATGAATTAAATCATAAATATATTCAACAGTTTCAGAAGGACAATTATTTAATATAGTATTTATTTTATTTATAGTGTTAGTATTTTTTAAATCACCAAAAAGTATATAATCAGAAGAACTACCTGTATAAGCGACAATTTTACTTAAAGTTTTTAAACTTAAAGATCTTTCTCCTCGCTCAATTTGACCTAAAAATACTTCAGATATATCTATTATTTCAGAAAATTTTTCTCTACTCATATTAAATTGTTCTCTTAATTTTCTAATTCTTTCTCCTACTAATACATTATCAATTTGTTTTATATAATCCTGCATAAAAATAATTCCTTTCATAACAGTATAAATATTAAGTATTTATATATTATATAATAAATTTTAAACAATACTAATATGCTAAAATCAAATATAAAAACGATACTAAGAGCAAACATAAAAAAGTATAAAAAAATTAAAAAAGAAGAAAATATTAATAAAGCAAAGTTAAGGAGGATATAATGGAAAAATTTGAAATAGAACTAAAGGATTTATTAGATAATTTTTACAATTCAGAATATGAAAATTTAGATAAAATAATTATTAAATGTGAAAAAACTAAAGAAATGGAAAAGTTAAAAATATTAAAAGAAAATGCATGGAAAGAATTTGAAGAAAAAATTAAAATAAATAATGAGATGTTAAGTAATATAAAAGAAATAATAGAAAATAATGAAAATAAAAAATTATCTATTTATAATAAAATAATGTATAAACAAGGATTTGTTGATGGAATTAATTTATTAATAAATTGCATATCAAAAAATAATAATATAAAAAATAAGGAGTATTAAAAAGAAAGAGTCTAATTTAATATTATTTTTTAAAAGTAATTAGAGAATAAATAATAAAAAAGAATATCAAAATTGATATTCTTTAAAAATTATAAACATATATAAGTTATAATATCCATACATACAAGATTAGAAAGGTGCGACAAAGGTGCGACAAAGGTGCGACATTATTTTTTTATTCTATATACTTTTTTAGGATCTTTTATAGAAGTTCCAAACCATTCGATTAAATCTTTATCTACTAAATTAATTTTAATGAAATACCTTTTTCTTCTTTATAGATAGGTTCTTCTAAGAAGAAGTCACTCATTTCTCTATAAATTCTTGAGACTCCTTCATTTAATTCTTTTACTACTCCTAGTTCTGTTAATGTTCTTGATATTATCGGATTACGTGCATATCGTTTTTCTTTAATATTATTTATTGTAACTATTCCAGGTAAATCACCAGGACTTAAAATTTCCATTCTATCATCATAAATAAAAATCTTTGTATGTTCACCACTAATTGCATAATTACGGTGAGTTATTGCATTTGTAATGCCGTTCTTCCCAAGCAAATTTAGGATATTCAGGAACGGTAACAAATTCACCATCAGTCCCTAAATGTGAAAATTCTCTAAGCTGAGTATCCACAAAAGATTGAGTTTCTTTAATTTGTTTATATAAAGGCAATGAAAAAGTTTTATCTTTTACTATATTTAAGTCAGCACCTGTTTGCATTTCTTTTCCTTCAAACTTTATAACTCTAATTCGTGCAGTTGGAAAAAACAAAGAGGGATCTTTTGCAAAAAGTAATGTTCCTGCATTTGTAAGAAATTCTTTATTAGATATATCATCTTTTATTAAAAATCTTCTAGCACGCAATACATCTAATAGTTCTGTTTCATTAGCACCTATTGAATTTTTATATATTTTGACCATATCTAAATCAATATCTTGAATATTAGATCTAATATTTAACTGTTCCTCAAAAGATATTTCATGCCTATCTAATTCAATGATTTTTACTTGTTCAGATGATAATTTATTTGTTGAATCACCTTGTCTTAAATATACTTCATCTTTTACATTTCTTATTAAAGTATTAATACTAGGACTAATATGTATTAATAAGATTTTATCAGTATTCCCTTTATAATTTATTACTTCTAATGTTTCATTTTCAAATTTTGGCACAGTTTTTAAATAATCACCGGAAGTTATTTTTAAAAATTGATTATATTTGTCTTTATAATTTTCAAATCCCTCAATTTTTCCATTATCTGCAATACCTATAACTAAAGTTCCTCCACTTGCATTTGCAAAACCAGCTATATGATTAGCTAATTCTTTTATGTCTTTTTTTGCACTTTTTCTATCAAAAAATTGATTTTCCTTTTCATTACATATATAGTCTATTGTTAACATAGAATTAATTTTAGAACCTTGCATAATTGCCTCCTTGAATAAGTGTTATTTAAAGTATAATATAAATTTTATAGTATATGCATTATATCATATTCTTAACTTAAAATGTAAATTATTATGAAACTTTTTATATTTTTTAGATAATAATGAAAAGCACACAAATACTAAGTTTCCCTAAAACTTTTCCCCTAAAATACTTGCAAAATTTTATTTGTTATAATATAATACGAATGTAGAAATAACAATGGAAAGAGGGAGAATAATGGACGAAAAACATGAAAGAAAAGACGGCAAAATCATAGAGAGAGATATAGAAAAAGAAATGAGAGCTGCATATGTTGATTATGCTATGAGTGTTATTGTATCTCGTGCACTTCCAGATGTAAGAGATGGTTTAAAGCCTGTTCATAGAAGAATTTTATATGCTATGCATGAAGATGGAATTACATCAGACAAGCCATATAGAAAATGTGCAAATACAGTAGG
>CAUWFY010000138.1:0-3742 GCA_963558115.1 uncultured Clostridia bacterium | reverse complement strand
GAAAAGAGAAAATGTTTAAACCTAAAGCTATTTATTTTGAGAAAGATATTGAAAATTATAAACTAGGAAAAGAATTGTTAGAAAAATATCAAGATATACCAAAAGTAGAAATATCAAATCATAACAATATAGAAGAAATGAGGAAAAAATCAAATAAAGAATTTCCGGATATGAAAAGAAATTTGATTATAGGTGTAAGGAAAACACACAATTTTGTAGAAAACCACAAGACATCAGATTTTTTAGTACCATATACTTCATCAGGTTGCACAGCTTCTTGTATGTACTGTTATTTAGTTTGTAATTATAATAAATGTGCATATTTAAGATTATTTGTAAATAGGGAAAAAATGTTAGAAAAGATAATAAAAGTAGCAACAAAAGCAGATAGAAACTTAAATTTTGAAATAGGAAGTAATAGCGATTTAATATTAGAAAATACAATAACTAATAATTTAGTTTGGACAATAGAAAATTTTAAAAATACAGAAAAAGGAACACTAACATTTCCAACAAAATTTGATATGGTAGATAGTATTTTACCTTTAAATCATAATGGCAAAGTAACAATCAGAATGAGTGTAAATCCAGAAGAAATTATAAATAAAGTAGAATTTGGTACATCAAGATTAACAGGAAGGATACAAGCAATTAACAAGCTTAAAGAAGCAGGATATAATGTAGGGATTTTGATAGCACCAGTAATATTAGTTGATAATTGGAAACAACTATATAGTGAATTAATAGAAAGATTAAATAATGAATTATCAGAAAAAGTAAAAAAAGATGTATTTTTTGAAATTATATTTATGACATATAGTTTTGTCCATACAAAAATAAATGAAGAAGCATTTCCAAATGCAATCAATTTATATAATAAAGAATTGATGACTGGTAGAGGAAAAGGAAAATATATGTATAAAAATGAAATTAGAAAAGAAGGTGAAAAATTTTTAAGAGAGAAAATGCATAAGTATTTTCCTAATAATAAGATTGAGTATATTGTATAATTAGTACAATGAGCTATATGTAAAATATTTAAAAAGAAAATAAAAATTTAAGGTATAAACAATAATATCAAAATAAAGGTTATTAAATATTTATGTATAAGTTATTATGAACTGCATAAAAATATTATAATGTTGAAAAGAGCTTGTTGTATACAAAAAAATATTATATAAGGGCAAAATAAAAGCTGATTTTTTATATACAATAAAAAGGAAAAATGTGATTTTAGACTTCAAAAGGAATGGAATTTTGTGAAAAACTACACAGGAATAGTTGGAATTTTGTGAATAATCACATTGAAATAGCTGGAATTTTGTGATATAATATACTTGAGGTGAAAATATATGAAAAGATTAAAAAGAAAAATAGATAAATACTTAATAGAATGGAAGAAAGATAAATACAAAATGCCTTTAATTGTAAAAGGAGCTAGGCAAATAGGGAAAACTGATGCAATAGAAAATTTTGCTAAAAATAATTATGAAAATATAATAGAAATCAATTTTGCATTAGAAAAGCAATACCAAGATATATTTGATGATGGATTTGATGTTGATAATATAATAAAAAATATTACCTTAAAAAATCCGGATTTTAAAGTTGTACCAGAAAAAACTTTAATTTTCTTTGATGAAATGCAAGCATGTATTAATTGTGCTACTTCCTTAAAGGCTTTTAATCAAGATGGAAGATATGATGTAATTTGTTCAGGTTCATTGATGGGGATAAATTATAAAGAAATAGAATCTAATAGTGTTGGAAATAAAATTGATTATAATATGTATTCAATGGATTTTGAAGAATTTTTGTGGGCTAAAGGATATACAGAAGAACAAATTGAAGATTTATATAAATGTATGTTAGAAGTAAAATCATTAACACATACACAATATGAAGTTATGATGGAAAATTTTAAAGAATATATGATAATTGGAGGAATGCCTGCAATTGTAAATAAATTTATTACTCAAAAAAATTATAGTGGAACTTTAGAAATGCAAAAACAAATTTTGTTAGATTATGAAGAAGATATTACAAAATATGCTAATGGATTAGACCAAGGGAAAATATTAAATATCTATAGGAAAATTCCAGCTTTTTTAGGAAATGAAAATAAGAAATTTCAAATTTCAAAGGTTGAAGCAGGAGCTAGAAAAAGAGAATATGTGGGAACAATAGAATGGTTAGATAATGCCGGAATTGTAAACATTTCATATTGCATGGAACAACCAGAACTTCCACTAGGTGGTAATTATAATCCTGATAATTATAGACTATATTTTGGTGATACAGGAATATTAATAGGTTCACTTGACGAGGAAGCACAAGAAGATTTGAGAAATAATAAAAACTTTAATACTTACAAAGGTGCAATTTATGAAAATGTAGTTGGTGATATGTTAGTAAAACAAGGATATAAATTATATTTTTACAAAAATGAAAAAGGTACAATAGAAATGGATTTTTTCATTAGAGATAAAGATTCATTAATTCCAGTTGAAGTAAAGGCAAATGATAATGCAACAATTTCTTTAAATAATTTAATAGATAGTGAAAAATTTAAAGATATTAAATATGGAATTAAATTATGTAATAAAAATATAGGTTTTAATGGAAAATTTTATACATTTCCATATTTTCTAACATTTTTGTTAAAAAAATTTTTGAAAGAAAAAAATTAAGAATAAAAGTCAATTCTATTTTAAGTAAAATATAGAATTGGCTTTTTGGCTTTAAATTTAATTACTAGGCAATGGTTTTAAAAATCATCACCTATTTCTAATTTCTTTACAGTAAATAATATTATTAAGTAATTAAATTTTAGTTACTATATAATAGTTTTTACAAATTAACCGCTTAAAATAGTTGATAATTATGATTTTTTTGGATTTTGACTACTTATTTCATTCAGAAAGAATTGGTAAGGTTTTCTAATGAGCCTCTCTCACTCAGACCCTTTCATACTTCAAGTACCGTGAGCATTCCTCATTCGAAAACCTAACCAATTCTAATCTTCATTCCAGTCGAACGTCAAAATCCAAAAAAATCATAATTATCAACTATTTTAAGCTACTCTACAAGAAAGAATATTATCCAGTAACTTATTATAAAATAAAATTAAAAATTCTATTCTTATTTCATAATGATTGTGATATAATAAACTATAAATAAAATTCCTAGAAAAGGAAGTGGTAAATATGTCATATATAGAATTTAAAAATGTATGTAAAGAATATAAAATGGGAGAAATTATAATAAAAGCACTAGATAATACTAATTTTCAAATAGAAAAAGGAGAACTAGTGGTAATTGTCGGACCAAGTGGTGCTGGAAAGACGACAGCCTTAAATATATTAGGTGGAATGGATACTGCAACAAGAGGAGATGTAATTGTTGATGGCAAAAATATAACAAATCTAAAAAATAAGGAGTTAATCAAATATAGAAGAGAAGACATAGGGTTTGTATTCCAATTTTACAATTTAGTCCAAAACCTAACAGCAGTAGAAAATGTAGAACTAGCAACACAAATATGTAAAGACTCACTAGACCCAGAGGGAGTTATAGAAAAAGTAGGACTGGGAGATAGAAAGAAAAATTTCCCATCTCAGCTATCAGGGGGAGAACAACAAAGAGTTGCAATAGCAAGAGCAATAGCTAAAAATCCAAAGCTATTATTATGTGATGAGCCAACAGGAGCATTAGACTATAAAACAGGAAAACAAATTTTAAA
>CAUWFY010000137.1:0-3756 GCA_963558115.1 uncultured Clostridia bacterium | reverse complement strand
CCAAAAACATTTTCATTATCTATTACATATTTCCAATCTAAATTTGTGTATAAAGCAATGAAATTCCAATTAGAGTGATTCTTTTTTAGTTCATACAAATATGGCTTAAACGATTCCGGAAAATTTTCTATTCCTTCTAATTTACTTGCAGAATAACTTTTATTTGGATAACGGAGCATATCTATTAAAATCAAAATAAATATAATTAATACTAAAACTATTATTTTACTTTGATTTATTAATTTAGTATTTTTATTTGTGTTAATGTTTCTTGATTTATTCATTTAACAACTTTTCATCTCCTTCTTTAATTGCTTTTATTACTATTCTTTTTGAAGAATCTGTAGTACAAGTAATTAAAGTTACCTCTGTCCTTCCATTTGTTTTTTGTGACAAGCATTGTGTTTCATTTGGCAAAACTGTTTCTTTTTTATATACTTTATAATTTATACTTCTTCCTATTAAATCCGTTAATTTTAATTTATCTCCAACCTCTACTTTTTTTAAATTATGAAACATATTCTTTGTAATGTAATTATGTCCTGCTATGCAAAAATTTCCCATTTCATTTGGATTTGCTCCATAAAATTTTGTTACTGACATCGCTAATGTCTTTTCGTTGTGTTCTTTAAGTACAAAAGTATCTAAATTAATCTTTTCTATTTCTAATCTTGCTATTACTGGATATCCATTATACTCACTTGGTATTTTATTATTTGATATTTCGTTATTTGCTCTTTTTCTATTTTCTTCATTATTTTTTATTTTTACATCTGCATTAGATTCTATCTTTTTTTCTTGAATCTTTCCTATGTTTTCTATATTTTCTATCTTTTCTATCTTTTCTTTATCATCTATTTCATTTATATTTCCATATGTTTTCATTAAATTATTTTTTGATTCATTTGTTTTTATTTTACTTTCTTGTATTAAAAATAATAAAGATATTACTGCAATAGAAACAATTATTATTATCTTTATATATGCTTTCTTTTGACTCTTTCCATGTTTTCTTTTTCTCATTTTATATTTTTCCTTTCGTGATTTTGGGGTCGGAGACAAAAATCATCTTTTTGATTTTGTTATTTTTGGGTTGGAGACAAAAATCATAAGAGCTTTTTTGAGCATAATTTCAGTTTCTAAATAAAATCACAATAACTTTTTTGTCTAACATTTTAATTTCTAAAATAAAATATCAATAATTTTTTTGACCACGACTTTAGAGTCGTAGTCAAAAAATTTGAACTATAACATTTATTTTTTATTTATTAATTATTTTTTGTTAGTTCTACCTTTTTTCTTGTATTTTTTTATTAATATCTTTTTATTATTTATTATTTCTTAATTTCATATAAAATGCTGTACTTAATATAAACATTAAAATTACTAAAATAGGAATATATAAATTTTTACCTGTTTTAGGCAAATTATTTGGTAATTTTTCAGTATTTGTGTTTATATTTTGATTTATTGAATTATTTGGAATTGTATTTGTTACATTGTTATTGTTCTGTGTGTTGTTTCCTCCATTTGGTGTTGTTGTGTTATTTCCATTTTGAGTATTATTATTTGAGTCTTGCTTTTTTTCTTCTACTGTAAATTTAAAATCTTTTTCTGTTATTACCTTATCTGAATTACTTCTATCTATTAACTTAAAAGTTACTGTATATTCTCCTGCTTTATCAAATAATCCTCTTAAATTTAATTCTTGACTTACCTTTCCACCTATTTTATAGCCATTTGGGTCTCCCCAACCACTATTAATCAAATCATGTTCTAATCCATCTAGTCCTGTTCCTAATATTTTCACATTTCCACCATTATTAGATTTTACTTCTGTAATTATTCTAGCTTTATCATAATATCTTCCCATATTTGATATAAGTGATAACTTCATTTCTTTTTCTTCATTAATTGTTGGATTTCCTGTATAGTTTAATTCAAATTTATAATCTTCATATTTAGGCTCTACAACTATATTTTTTACTAATGCTAAATTGATATCATCATAGTTTTCAGATGCATCAGCATTTGCTAGTCCTTCTGCTGTTACTGATAAATCAGTAGGATTTGATGTTGTAATTCCTTTTTTAGCTTTAAAAGTTATTGTCATACTTTCTTTTGGATTTGTTCCTCCTGTACTATCATAATATACAACTCTTACCCTTGTCCCATTATCATTTGCACTTCCACCATCTGTTCTTACATACTCTAACAAATTATTGTCATATGCAATATCAAATGTATATGCTCCTAGTGTTTTTCCAAAAGTAATTTCTAGAGTAACTTCTGCTTCTGGCTCTACTATTGCTTTATCTGTATCAATATTAATACTATCTAATGCAACTGCATATGTTTTTCCCATTAGAATAGTAAAAAATAAAATGGATATAATAAGTAATGAATATAAAATTTTTTTCATTTTCAAAAAACCTCCTTTTTTATATTACTAATATTATGTCTAAAAAAGCTTTATTTATTTAATGAATTAATTTCCAAATACTATTTTTCCCTTGCAATTTCTACTATTTTAATGTATAATTTTTTTATTAAAATTTTTGGAGGTACATTATGGATAAATTAACAATTAGAGATTTATATAAAAATACATCAACTTATTCTGAAAAGGAAGTTGTTTTAGAAGGTTGGATTAGAACTATTCGTGATTCAAAAACATTTGGCTTTATAGAATTAAATGATGGTTCTTTCTTTAAAAATGTTCAAATTGTATTTAGTAATAAATTAGATAACTTTGCTGATATTAGTAAGCTTTCTATTAGTTCTTCAATAAAAGTTACTGGAACTTTAGTAATTACTGAAAACGCTAAACAACCTTTTGAAATTCAAGCAACTAAAATAGAAGTTTTAAATTTTTGTGATTTAAGTTATCCACTTCAAAAGAAAAGACATTCTTTTGAATATTTAAGAACTATTTCTCATCTAAGACCAAGAACTAATACTTTCAATGCTGTCTTCAGAGTTAGAAGTGTTTTTGCATATAGCATACATAAATTTTTCCAAGAGAAAAACTTTGTATATGTAAACACTCCTCTTCTTACTTCAAGTGATGCAGAAGGTGCTGGAGAAATGTTTAATGTTAACTCTTTTGATTTAACAAATATTCCTAAATTAGAAAATGGAGAAGTTGATTTTTCTAAAGATTTCTTTGGAAAACCTGCACATTTAACAGTTAGTGGTCAATTAAATGGTGAAACATATGCAACTGCATTTAGAAACATCTACACTTTTGGACCTACTTTCAGAGCTGAAAATTCTAATACTGTTAAACATGCTGCTGAGTTTTGGATGGTTGAACCTGAAATTTGTTTTGCTGATTTAAGTGATAATATGGATTTAGCAGAAGAAATGATTAAATATACTTTTTCTTATGTTTTAGAACATTGCCCTGAGGAAATGGCTTTCTTTAATCAATTTGTTGATAAAGGATTATTAGATAGATTGAATAATGTAATTAATTCTGATTTTGTTAGGCTTTCATATACTGATGCTGTAAAAGAATTAGAAAAAGCAAATGATAAATTTGAATATAAAGTTAGTTGGGGTGTTGATTTACAAACAGAACATGAAAGATATTTATGTGAGCAAATATATAAAAAGCCTGTATTTGTTACAGATTATCCAAAAGATATCAAAGCTTTCTATATGAAAGAAAATCCTGACGGAAAAACTGTTGCTGCTGCTGATTTACTTGTTCCTGGTATTGGAGAAATTATTGGTGGTAGTCAAAGAGAAGAA
>CAUWFY010000136.1:0-3766 GCA_963558115.1 uncultured Clostridia bacterium | reverse complement strand
CTTTAACACTTCTTAAATTTGGTTTCCAAGTACGTGGTGATCTTTTACTTATATGAGAACGAGTAATGCTAAGTTTATTTCCATGACTAGCTGTTTTTTCACAAATTGCACATTTTGCCATATCTAAATTGCACCTCCTAAATTTCTTAATAAACTGACTATTGATAAGTTTAACACAAAAAGAAAAAAAAAACAAGTATTTTTTTAAAATTATAAAAAATTCCTTGCAAAATAGGAAAAATGTGGTATAATAAGTAAGCTAATAAAAACGAAAGGGTTGAAAAAAATGAATTGTAAAGTAGAAAAAACAAAAAATGCAAATGAAATTAAACTAGAAATAACAGTTGAATCAACAAGATTTGATGAAGCAATTAAAAAAGTATATTTTAAAAGTGCAAAATATTTTAATATACCAGGTTTTAGAAAAGGAAAAGCACCAATGCAAATAGTAGAAAAATACTATGGAAAAGAAATTTTCTATGAAGATGCTTTTAATGAAGTAGCACAAGAAGCTTTAGAAGAAGCTATTAAAGAAAATAAACTAGAAGTAGTAAGTAGACCTGATATTGAAGTAACACAAATAGAAAAAGGAAAAGATTTAATATTTACAGCTGTAATGCAAACAAAACCAGAAGCTAAAGTTTCAAAATATAAAGGTATAGAAATTAAAAAAGTTGAGTATAATGTAACAGATGAAGACATAGAACATGAATTACATCATATGCAAGAACATAATTCAAGATTAGTTTCAATAGAAGATAGACCAGTAGAAAATGGTGATATAGCAACAATAGATTTTGAAGGATCTGTTGATGGGGTACCATTTGAAGGTGGAAAAGCAGAAAATCATGACTTAGAAATAGGAAGCAATACATTTATACCAGGATTTGAAGACCAAGTAATTGGTATGAAAATTGATGAAGAAAGAGATATCAATGTAAAATTCCCAGAAGAATATTTTTCAAAAGACTTAGCTGGAAAAGATGCAACTTTCAAAGTAAAAGTAAATGAAATCAAGAAAAAAGAATTACCTAAATTAGATGATGAATTTGCAAAAGATGTTAGTGAATTTGATACTCTTGCAGAATTAAAGAAAAGTATAAAAGACAAACAAAAAAAGCAAAATGAACAAAAAGCTAAATATGAAACACAAGAAGCTGTTATGAAAGTAGTATGTGATGATATGAAAGTTGAAATTCCATCAGGAATGATTGAAACAGAAACAGAAAATATGATGAAAGATATGGAACAAAGATTAGCATATCAAGGATTAAAATTAGAACAATATCTTCAAATAATGGGAAAAACTAAAGAAGATATGCAAAAAGAATATGAACCTCAAGCAATTGAAGCTATAAAATCTCGTTTAGCATTAGAAGCTATAATAAAAGCAGAAAAAATAGAGGTAGAAGACAAAGACGTAGAAGAAAAAATGAAAGAAATGGCTAAAAATTATGGAAAAGAAAATGATGAAGAATTCTTAAAAAATGAAAATGTAAAAAATTACATAAAAGAAGGATTAAAATCAGAAAAAGCTATAGAATTTTTAGTAGAAAACGCAAAAATGAAAAAATAATTAAGGAAATAAAAGCTGGGATTAAATAAAATAGTTCATATTTACTCCTAGCTTTTTGGACTTTTTGAAAGTGATAGAATATATTATTAAATATAATATATTAATTAAATAATTAAAAGTAGTTAATATAAATTTAAATCACTAGCTATGTATAACTATATATGTGTAATTATAATTGTATACTGATAATATATCAATATTAATATATATAATGAAAAAACAAAGAATAATGTAATAGTTAAAAATTATTAAAAAATTTATATATAAACAATATATAGACAAATATATAATTACATAAATTATAATATTTTATAGTTTTTATTAAAAATCTTAAAATATATAATCGTATAGTTAAGATATAGAATAAGTTAAACTTAGAAGGAGGAATTTTTATGTTAGAAAAAAACAGTTTAGTACCATATGTTATAGAACAAACAAGCAAAGGTGAAAGATCATATGATATTTTTTCAAGATTATTAAAAGATAGAATTATATTTTTAGGAGAAGATGTAAACCCAACAACATCTAGTTTAATAATTGCACAATTATTATTCTTAGAATCAGAAGACCCAGATAAAGAAATTTATTTATATATAAATTCACCAGGAGGATCAATAACAGACGGAATGGGTATTATAGATACAATGAATTATATAAAATGTCCAGTTTCAACAATTTGTATAGGAATGGCAGCTAGTATGGGATCAGCATTACTTGCAGCAGGAGAAAAAGGAAAAAGATTTGCAACACCTAATGCAGAAATATTAATACATCAACCATTAATAGGTGGTGGAGGACTTTCAGGTCAAGCAACAGAAATTAAAATCCATGCAGATCATTTAGTAAAAACAAGAGAAAAATTAAATAAATTCTTAAGCGAAAGAACAGGTCAAACAGTAGAACAAATTGAAAAAGACACAGAAAGAGATAACTACATGACAGCAGAAGAAGCATTAAAATATGGACTAATAGACGGAATAATGGACAAAAGAAAATAAAAATTAATAAAAACAGTATAATTTTATGATAAATAAACATATAATAGTAGCAGTTTTTAATATATTTAAGGAGAGATAAGATGGCAAAAAATGATGTACCAAAAAGTGTTAGATGTTCTTTTTGTGGAAAATCACAAGAAAATGTTAGAAAATTAGTGGCAGGTCCAGGAGTATATATTTGTGATGAATGTGTAGATTTATGTACAAGCATAATAGAAGCAGAATTATATGATGATGACAAAGCAGGTTACACATTAAATGAATTAAATAATGTGCCAACACCAGAAGAAATAAAAAAAGTATTAGATGATTATGTTATAGGGCAAGAAGAAGCCAAAAAAACATTATCAGTAGCAGTATACAATCACTATAAAAGAATAGCACATGAAGAAATAGCAGACAAAGATGAAGTTGAAATACAAAAAAGTAATATTTTATTACTAGGACCAACAGGATGTGGAAAAACATTACTTGCAAAAACACTTGCAAAAATACTAGATGTACCATTTGCAATAGCAGATGCAACAACACTTACAGAAGCTGGATATGTAGGAGAAGATGTTGAAAACATATTATTAAAATTAATACAAGCTGCTGATGGAGATATACAAAAAGCACAAAAAGGAATAATATATATAGATGAAATAGATAAAATAACAAGAAAATCAGAAAATCCATCAATAACAAGAGATGTAAGTGGAGAAGGAGTACAACAAGCATTACTAAAAATAATAGAAGGAACAGTTGCATCAGTACCACCACAAGGAGGAAGAAAACATCCAAATCAAGAACTTATACAAATAAACACAGAAAACATATTAATAATATGTGGAGGAGCTTTTGAAGGACTAGAAAATACAATAAAAGATAGAACAGGAAAGAAAACAATAGGATTTGGAACACAAATGGATACAAAAAAAGATATTGATAAATTTGAAGTCTTCAAAGAACTATTACCACAAGATTTATTAAGATTTGGATTAATCCCAGAATTTATAGGAAGACTACCAATAGTTGCAACATTAAAAGATTTAGACAAAGAAGCACTAATTCAAATTCTAGTAGAACCAAAAAACTCATTAGTAAAACAATATCAAAAACTATTTGAAATAGATGGAGTAGAATTGGTATTTGAAAAAGAAGCATTAGAAGCAATAGTAGAAAAAGCAATAGAAAGAAAAACAGGAGCAAG
>CAUWFY010000135.1:0-3775 GCA_963558115.1 uncultured Clostridia bacterium | reverse complement strand
TTTGTAACATTGTGTATCTTATAAATTAGATTTGCATCATTTAGCCAATTTAAAGCATTTTCATATTCTCTTGCTCTAGCCCCTTCTTTTATTGTTTGATATAAAAATTTCTTGTTTTCTTTTGCAAGTTGTGATGGAATACTATTCCAAATTAGTGATATTTTATTTGCTTCACTATTTTGAATATGTTTAGAAAAGTCACTTTCATATGCTTTTAATATATTTTCTTGTACATAGTTTACTAATTCTATATTTTTTTCATTTACCCAGATTTGAACTGCTTCTGGCATTCCTCCAATTATAAAATATGCTTTTAGTTTTTGTTCTAATTCTTTAAAAAAGATGTCTGGTATTTT
The DNA here is from genome assembly GCA_963558115.1 of uncultured Clostridia bacterium. Classification (GTDB taxonomy): domain Bacteria; phylum Bacillota; class Clostridia; order TANB77; family CAG-508; genus CAG-269. The sequence goes on along the minus strand of CAUWFY010000135.1, from coordinate 3,419 downwards.
TTCAATATTTTTTATTGATTTCATATATTCAACTAAATTTTCACAGTTATCTGCTATTAAAAATTCACTAAATGTCATTGGATACATATTTAGAAACTGCACTTTTCCAACTGGAAATGATGTATGTGATAATCTAATTCCTAATAAACTGCCAGCACATACTACATGATATTCATTTGCTTCTTCTTGAAAGTATTTTAAACTATTTAATGCATTTGGACATTCTTGAATCTCATCAAAAATTATCAGAGTTTTCTCAGGTACTATTGCTTTTCCATATATAAATGTTAATTGCTCAAGTATCTTCTTTGGATCTTTTGTATTTTCAAATACATTATATAAGTATTCATCATGGTCAAAGTTAAAATATGCAACTCCTTCATAGTTTTTTTCTCCAAATTGTTTTAATATATATGTTTTTCCAATTTGTCTTGCACCTTTTAATATTAATGGCTTTCTATATTTACTTTCTTTCCATTTTATTAATTCTTCTAATATAAATCTTTTCAAATTAACCATCTCCTATAATTAATGTATGTTAATTTATATTAATTATACTTTGTAATCACATTTTTGTAAATATTTTTTGCTATTTTTTCACACTTTTGCAAGTAATTCCAATTAATATATCACACTTTTGCAAATGTTTTTAGTCAAAATATCACATTTTTGTAATTTTCTTATGATAATTATAATTTTTTATAGACATTTAACAAACCAATGATCATCGTTATTAAATTTTCCTACTAACAAAAAAGAACTACTAATTCTACAATTAGTAATTCTTTTTTTAGTTCTATCATAAAACTTATGCCTTCTTTTTACTTGTTCTCTTTTTTCTAGTAGTTTTCTTTTTCTTACTTTCTGTTTCTTTTTTTACTTCTTCTGCTTCTTCTGGATTCCACTTTTCTCCTTTTTTTGGCTTGTTCCATGATATGTAATCACAAGATTCTGGATTATTTTCACATATATAGTAATTTCTTTTTCTTTTTGTTTTTCTTACTTGTACCGTTGCACCACATTTTGGGCATGGTACATCTATTGTTTCTACAATAGGTTTTGCATTTTTACATTCTGGATATCCTGGACATGCTAAGAATTTTCCATATCTTCCATATTTATAAACCATCATTCTTCCACATTTTTCGCATTTTACATCTGAAACTTCATCAACTAGTTCTACATGTTCTAATTCTTTTTCTACTTTTTCTATTTCTTTTTCAAATGGACCATAGAATTCTCTTATCATTTTTTTCCATTGTTCATGTCCTTCTGCAATTTCATCAAACTCATCCTCGATTTTAGCTGTAAATTCTACATTTACTACATCTGCAAAGTTTTCTGTAAGTAGTTTATTTACTATTTTTCCTAATTCTGTTGGAACTAATTGTTTTTGATTTTTTTCTATATATCTTCTTTCTAGTATTGTTGTTATTGTTGGAGAATATGTACTCGGTCTTCCTATTCCTTTTTCTTCTAAGGCTTTTACTAAACTTGCTTCTGTATATCTGGCTGGTGGTTCTGTAAAACTTTGTTTTGGATTTATCTTTTTTAGTTTTAATTCTTGTTTTTCTTTTAAGTCTGGTAATGTTCCCTCTTCTTCTTTTTCTTTTCCATCTGTTCCTTCTACATATAGTGTCATAAATCCTTTAAATTTGATTACTTGCCCATTTGCTTTAAAATCATACTCATTTGCTTTTATATTTACTGCTATTGTATCATAAATTGCTGGTTTCATTTGACTTGCAAGAAATCTGTTATATATTAATTTATATAATTTATATTGGTCTTTTGTTAAACTATCTTTTATTTGTTCTGGTGTAATCTCTATATATGTTGGTCTTATAGCCTCATGTGCATCTTGCGCATCTTTTTTTGCTTTATAATATCTATTTTCATAATAATTTTCTCCATATATAGATGTTATTTGCTCTTTTGCAATCGCTCTTGCTTCTTCTGATATTCTTGTTGAGTCTGTTCTCATATATGTTATAAGTCCTACTGTTCCTTTTTCTGGTATTTTTACTCCTTCATATAGCCCTTGGGCAACAGACATTGTCTTTTTTAATGTAAATCCTAATTTCCTTGACGCTTCTTGTTGCATTGTACTTGTAGTAAATGGTGGTGCTGGTGTTCTTTTCTTTTCACCTCTTTTTACTTCATTTACTATGTATTTTGCTTTACTTATATTTTCTAATATTTTGTTTACTTCTTTTTCAGAATGTATTTCTTGTTTTTTTCCATTTTTACCATAGAAATGTGCTTCAAATTCTTTTTTAGTTTCTTCATCTTGTAAGTTTGCATATATATTCCAGTATTCTTCTGGTATAAAGTTTTCTATTTCATTTTCTCTATCAACAATTAATTTTACTGCTACTGATTGCACTCTTCCTGCTGATAATCCTCTTCTAACTTTCTTCCATAATACTGGACTCATTTTGTATCCTACTATTCTATCTAAAACTCTTCTTGCTTGTTGTGCATCTACTAAATTAACATCTATATTTCGTGGTTCTTTTATTGCCTTTTGTACTGCTGTTTTTGTTATTTCATTAAAGGTTACTCTTGTTATTTTTTCTTTATTCTCGTCTAATATAGTTGCTAAGTGCCATGCTATTGCTTCTCCCTCACGGTCAGGGTCAGTTGCGATATAGATTTTTTTTGCATTTTTTGCATCTTTTTTTAGTGATTTTATTAAATCTCCTTTTCCTCTTATATTTATATATTGTGGTTCAAAATCATTTTCAATATCTATACCTATTTTTGATTTTGGCAAATCTCGTATATGCCCCATAGAAGCAACTACCTTTGTGCTTCCTCCTAAGAATTTCTTTATGGTATTGGCTTTTGCTGGTGATTCTACTATTATTAATTTATCAGCCATTATTGCCCTCCTTATTTGTATTTTATGTTAAACTATTTTTCTTAAATATATGGAAAATCTAATTTTGTTTTGATTCTATATAGTATATCTTATTTGGTATATAAATTTTAAATATTCCTTAAAAAAACTAGTTAACATTAATTTTATTTTTCTATTTTTCTTATAGTATTCTAGCCTATATTCATTTATTTTGCAAGTTTTTATATTAATTTTTATAAAATTATGTTATCTTTAATAATCAATAGACTGTCATTTAATATAATTATTTGATATTTTTTATATCAATTTTTATATTTATGACAGCCTAATATTTAACATTATTATACTTTATATTTAGAATATTTTTACTTTTAAATCATTTAATACATCTTCAACTCCTATTGGAGTTACTTCATTTTCCTTAAATATTTCTAATATCTTTTCTATCTTTCTTTCATCATTTGAAAGATATTCTATATCCTTGTTTTCAATTACTGTGTTATTTGGAATATATGAAGTTTTTACTACACTTATCCCATATTTAGCACCATTTGTT
>CAUWFY010000134.1:0-3795 GCA_963558115.1 uncultured Clostridia bacterium | reverse complement strand
GAAAAATATAATAATAATTTTTCTATAAGATTTTCTATGAATAATTTAAGTAAAGATGGAAATGTGCTTAATGTACCATTATTTATGATAGAATATGTAAAAGAATTTATAAAAATTTAAAATAAGTTACTTTAGGATGTGTTAAGGAAGAAAAAAACTATAAGAGAAAAAGGAGTATGCCATGAAATATTATAAAAAATTAATAGGAGATAGAATATATTTATCGCCCAAAGGAACATCAGAAGATGAAATACAAAAATTTACAGAATGGATGAATGATTTTGAAGTAACAGACTACACTGGAAGAAGTGGTCAAATTGTAACATTAATAGGAGAAAAAGAATATTTAGAGGATTCAGCAAGAGAAAGCAAAAATAGAAATTTTAATATTATTGAATTAAATGAGAATAAGTTAATTGGAACATTAGGATTGGAACATATTAATTGGATTGAAAGAAGTGCGGTACTAGGAATATTTATTGGTGATAAAGATTTTAGGAGTAATGGATATGGGACAGAAGCTATAAATCTATTATTAGAATATGGATTTAAGTATCTTAATTTACACAGTATAAGATTAAGTCTTCTTTCTATCAATGAAAGAGCACATAAATGTTATAAAAAATGTGGTTTTAAAGATATGGGATGTAGTAGAGAGGAAATATTTATAGATGGTAAATATTACGATAAATTGTATATGGATATACTAGAAAATGAATTTGAAGGAGATTATATTAGAAATAAAAATATAAAATAGTACTAAATACAAGTAATTTAATTATACAATAAATAAATTAAAGTTTATAAAAAATAGGAGAAGAAAGATGAAGAACACAATAATTTATTTAATTAGACATGCTGAAACTGTTGAAGAGAATGGAATTAGAAATACTAATGAAGATTTTCAATTAATTAATGAAAAAGAAATATTATCTGTAAAAGGAGAAGAAGAAGCTAGAAAATTAAGTGAAAATATCGAGTTACAAAACATTGATGTCATTTGGTCAAGTAATTACACAAGAGCAAAGGCAACTGCAAAATATATAGCTAATAAAAATAATTTGCAGTATAATTTAGATAAAAGATTATGTGAAAGAAATCTAGGAAACTTAGAAGATTTAGCAAAATTTATGAGCGATAAGGAGACTAGAGATCCATCTCGCGAGCAACTAGCTTTTCCAAAATTTAAGACTAGAGATGGAGAAAGTGCAAATGATACAAATAAAAGAATGAATGAATTTATGGATGAGATACTTGAAAAATATAAAGAAAAAAGAATTGCAGTTATAAGTCATGGTGGAGCAATTAAATTTTATTTGTTAAGCTATTGCAAAATAAATAAGAAATTAAATCTTGAATACAACGAAAGGGAATTATTGATAATATCACCTTGTTTATTAAAAATGACTTTTAGAAATAATAAATTAGTACATTTAGAACAAATAAAATAATGATAAATATAAAAATAGAGGGGAAAAGTATGGTTAATACAAAATCATATATTGGTAAATTAGTTGAAGTTAAAATAGATAGACCAATGGGGTCAAAGCATCCAAAACATGGATTTATATATCCTGTTAATTATGGATATATCCCAAATACAGTAAGTGGAGATGGAGAAGAGATTGACTGTTATGTGTTAGGAATATTTGAACCTATTGATGAATTTGAAGGAAAATGTATAGCAGTAATACATAGAACTAACGACAATGATGATAAGCTTATTATAGTACCAAAAGAGAAAGATTATTCAGATGATGCAATTAGAGCTTTAACTGAATTTCAGGAAAGGTTTTTTGAGAGTATAGTTATAAGAGATTAAATTAAGATGAAAAATATTTTAGAAAAGGAGGAAGAAATATGATACATAAAATGAAATTAAATGAAAGTCCATTTTATGAAGGAATATTAAAAATATTTTATGGAGATAGATAACAAAAGAACGTATAGTATGAAAATCAACCAATATAAAATATAGAGTTTAGTACAAAAGTTGTACTAGACTCTTTTTTTGATTGGTTATAGAAGATATAGAAATATTTTATGTCTGTTTTTTTAGGAATAAATTATATGTTTTGATATATACGCAAATGATGGAGTAGATACATTTACAAAAAATAATAATGATATCGGGACATTTTTAACAGTAGTGAATGATATGTACACAAAAGATATTTCCAAAAAAGTAATAACTTCAAATAAAAAGCATAAAATGATAATAGCTTTTACATGGAGGGATTAATATGTTTTTAGTATTTGATAAACAAAAAATCTATGCATACCTTATAGTATTTGTAACAGTATTATCACTATTTTTTATGGCAGGAACAATAAAAACAGAAGACACAGTAGAAACATCAGCAAAACAAGAAAAATTATTACCCATATATAATGTAGAAACAGAAGAAAAGAAAGTTGCACTAACAATGAATTGTGCCTGGAATGCAGACGACATAGACAAAATTTTAAATACATTAAAAGAAAACAATGTAAAAATAACATTTTTCATAGTAGGAGACTGGATAGACAAATATCCAGAAGCAGTAAAGAAAATAAAAGAAGCAGGACATGAAATAGGAAGCCACAGCAATACACATCCACATGTAAATAATTTAAGTTATGAAGAAAATATAAAAGAAATAGAAGAAAGTTGCAAAAAAATAGAAGAAATAACAAAAACAAAATCAACACTATATAGAGCACCATACGGAGAATACAATTCAACAGTAATAAAATCAGCACAAGACAAAAAACTGTATCCAATACAATGGAATTTAGACACATTAGACTATACAGGACTAACAGGAGAAGAAATGTGGAATAGATTAAAAAACAAACTAAAAGAAGGAGATATAATTTTAACACACAATGGAACAAAACATACAGCAGATAGTATAGATATGTTAATAAAGAATATAAAACAAAAAGGATATGAAGTAGTAAGAATTTCGGACTTAATCTACAAAGAAAATTATAAAATAAATATAAATGGTACACAAGTTAAGAATAATTAGTGTATAAATTTTCCAAAAGAGGAAATACTTATTATATAAAATTATAAGGGGAAAAGAGCAATGCATTTTATAGGAATATTTACAGACAATAAAAATTTTGAACTTATAAAAGGAAAGCTATTAAAAAACTTAAATAGTGAAAAATTTAATATAATAAATATCAATAAAAACAATATAGAAAATTTTAAACATATATTATTTGAAACAATAGTATTTTGTAATAATACAAAAATATCAGAAAATTATAATAGTATAATAGAAAAAATTTGTAGTAATGCAAAATACATAATTATAAATGCAGATGAAGAAATAAAAATAAATCTTCTAAAATATAAAAAGACAAATATTATAACATATGGACTTAATCATAAATCTACTATAACAATTTCTAGTGTTAATGATAGCAATATATTAATATCATTACAAAGAAATATAGAAAATATAAATAAAAGAATAATAGAAATGGGAGAAAGTCTAATAAAAAAAGAAGAAAAAAGTATATTAAACCTACATGATTTGTTAGTTATATTTGCAATATTGCTAATATATAATTAAAAAATAAGCTAAAATTACAGAAATATTATAAAAATGTTACAAAAATATTACAAAAAAGTTACAAATTCAACTTTTTATGTAGACAAAATCAAAAAAATATTGTATAATGATAAATGTAAGTTAACAGAGCGTAAGGAAAAATATACAATTGATAAATAAAATTTAAGGAGGAAGAAAATTGGATACAAATTATTTAGAAAACAACTATTTAACATTAGTTGGAAAA
>CAUWFY010000133.1:0-3824 GCA_963558115.1 uncultured Clostridia bacterium | reverse complement strand
AGGTTTATGGGTAACCTTTTAAAAACCTAAATATATTATACAAGGAAAATAAAATATGGATTTATCAAATGAGAATATAATTCATGTAAATAAAAATGGAGTTCAATATATTCAATTTAGAAAATTACTAGAATATAGTGATATAATAAGACATGCTTATAGCTTAGGAGCAGATGTGAATTTTAGAACAGTAAAAGTAAATAAGCAAAAACTTTCAAAAAATGAATATGAATTAGCAATAAACTCATATAAAAACTTGTGTGATTCAATAGGAAGTAATTATATAAATACAGTAAAAACTAATCAAAATCATACAGATACAATAAAAATAGCTAACAAAAAAATAAAAGAGGATGAACCAGATTTTAATTTAGTAGAATATAATGAAACAGACGGAATAGTTACTAATAAGAAAAATTTAATATTATCAACAACAAATGCAGATTGTATTTTATTATTACTATTTGACCCAATTAAAAAAGTAATTGCAAATGTTCATTCAGGTTGGAGAGGAACATTACAAAGAATTTCTACAAAAGCTATTGAGAAAATGGAAAAAGAATATAATTGTAATCCTAAAGATATAATATGTTGTATTTGTCCAAGTATTAGAAAATGTCATTTTGAAGTGGAAAAAGAAGTAAAAGATATGTTTGAAGAAGAATTTAAAAGTATAGTAGAAAAAAATGATATTATAACAGAAATTATTTCAAGTAAAAAATGGACAATAGACACTGTATTAATAAATCAAATAATATTAGAAGAAAAAGGATTAAAAAAAGAAAACATAATAGATAGTAAAATATGTAGTGTTTGTAATTCTAACTTAGTACATTCATATAGAGTAGAAAAGGAAGAATATGGATTAGAAACTGCAATAATAGAATTGAAATAAAGGATGTAATAAATATGTTTGAAACATGGGAAGAATTAGAAGAATCGATAAAAGGGTGTAATAAATGCAAATTATATAAAACTAGGCAAAATATAGTATTTGGTGAAGGAAATAAAAATGCTAAAATAATGTTTATAGGAGAAGGACCGGGAGCAGACGAAGATAGACAAGGAGAACCTTTTGTAGGAAAAGCAGGACAACTAATGAATTTAGCGTTTGATATTCTAGGAATAAAAAGAGAAGAAGTATATATTGCTAATATTGTGAAATGTAGACCACCATCAAATAGAAATCCAGAAGATGATGAAGCTTTTGCGTGTTTAAATTATTTAAGAAATCAAGTTTTATTAGTAAAACCAGAAATAATAGTATTATTAGGGAATGTAGCTCTAAAAAACATACTAGGAAAAGAATATGGAATAACAGCTTCAAGGGGAAAGTGGATAGAAAAAAAGGGAATTATGTATATGCCAACTTGGCATCCAGCAGCATTATTGAGAGATGAAAATAAAAAAATAGACTTTATAAAAGATTTAAAATTAGTTATGGAAAAAGTACGAAAGGAAGCATGAAATTGAGAGGGGTTCAAGAAATAATAGACCATATACACAAAAGCGAAGAAAATAATACATTTAGGCAAAAAAATAAAATAAAAAAAGAAGAAACTAGAAAAGCATTAACTGAATTACTAAAAATGGTAGATAAAGCAATGGAGCCAATATATATAAAATTAAAAAAAGAAACTTTAGAAAAAAACCAAATACAAAATATATCATATAATATGCTAGAAGGAATAGATGAAACATTTGAAAAATATTTAAGAGAGGTTACAGAGGCAATTCAAATAGGTGGATTTTCACATATGTACAATTCATACAGACAATTATATTACAATCCAAAAGAATTAATAGATATATATGAAAAAATAAAAAGTGAAAAAATTTTCAGAAAATTCAAAATAACAAAAAATATTAAACTAAATAAAGAAAATGTAGTTAGAGAAATATTAAGAAATTATAGAGAAATAAGTAATGACATATCAGAAGAAGATAAAAAGATTGTTATGAGATATAAGAATTCATTAGCTTTTAGAAAATTTTTTAAAGAAGAAGCAGATGAAGATAATATAAAAGAGATGAAAGAAATTGGAAAATTTGTAGGAAATGAAAAAGAAAACTTTATTAACTTTTTCAAAGCACAAAAAGGTTGTATAGAAAAAAATGCTAGGCAAGCATATATAGAAGATATAGAAGTAGTAATTAATATTTTAGAGCAAATGAAATTATTATCTAAATATCAAGAAGAATATAAAAAGGACTTAAAAAAGCTAAATTTAGAAGAATTTGCTTATGAAAATGAAACTACAGAAAAAGGATTAGGAATAAAAGAAATATTTAGTGAAGAAAACTTGAATAAATTGCCTATGAAAACATTAATGGCACAAAGTGCTTTTTGGTGTAATAGACTAACAAAAGAAATAGAAAACATGAATAACGCAAAATTTATTTGTAAAGATTTAGACTTAATAGACAAAATGTTAAATTTTAGAATAGAAAAAATAGATGGAAAAGAAAATATAATAAGTGAAGAAATATTAGAAAAAGAACTAGAAAAAATATCATTTTTGACTATTGTGATAGAAAAAATAGTAAATCAAGTAGAGGAGGATATAAAAAAGAATAGGACGAAGGGTGAAATAGAAATTGAATCATATATAAGAAAAGTATCAGCGGATTATCAAGAAGAATATTTAAAATATTTTAATAAGAAATTACCAATGTGTAATAATATAATACGAGACGATATAAAACAAATGATAACTGCTAAAAATATGATAAGTAATCTATATAAAGGAAAAAATGCAATAAATTTTGCACTTTTAGAAGAGGCATTAATAAATGATAAGATATTAAATTGGGGACTGATAAATGCAGAAAAAAGAAAAAATGATAAATTTATACTTTTAGGATTTGACATAGATAAATTAAGTGGACCATTATTTTTACATATGCCCAAAAACGAAATTAAAGAATTTTTAAAAAGGAACAAATTAGAAAATAAAATTCCAATATATCAAGGAAAAAGAGATTTTATTATTAACGGTATAGCGGTAACTAGAAAACTATTGATGCCGATAGACCAAATAAAAATGAAACAATTAGAAGAATTAAAAATAAATCAACAAGAAGAGATAGACAAATTTCACTTCATTGAACATTGTAAATATATAGCAAGTGGAGATATTCAAAAATATCCTAAGCATTTAAAGAAAATTAAATATATAGGAAAAGGAAAAAAACAAAAGCAGAAGTTAATAATTCAAAAGGAATTTATAGATTTAGATACAAATGAAAAATATCAAAAAGATGAAAATGGGAGCTTTCAAAAGGTAGAAGATATTATTAGATAAATGGTCAGTTTAGTTGACATATCAAAATAGAAAAAATAAAATATAAGAAAAGTAGTGAAACTAAAAAGTTTAATAGTTTTTCATATATAATAAAAAGGTTTATGGGAACCATTTAAAACCTAAATATATTAATAAGGAATTATAATAAAATGAAAGATAAAATACAAGAAGAAACAATAAAGTGCTTGAAATGTAAGCTAAAACCATGTTCTAAGAAAGGTTGTCCATTACATAATAATATACCAGAATTTATAGAAGCACTAAAAAATGAGAATTATTTAGAATCCTATAAAATATTATCAGAAACAACTGTATTATCAGGAATATGTGGAAAAATATGTCCTCATGATAAACAATGTCAAGGTTCATGTGTAAGAGGAATAAAAGGAAAACCTGTATCAATAGGAGAGTTAGAAATATTTGCATACGAAAAAGCAAAAGAACAAAACTACACACTATTAGACTGCTACGAGAAAAAAGAAAAAAAGAATAAAAAAGTAGCAATAATAGGAGGAGGAC
>CAUWFY010000132.1:0-3843 GCA_963558115.1 uncultured Clostridia bacterium | reverse complement strand
CATTATCAGGAGGAGAAGCACAAAGAGTTAAACTTGCAACAGAATTATCAAAAAGAGCAACAGGAAAAACTTTATATATATTAGATGAACCAACTACTGGACTTCATATAGCAGATGTGCATAAATTAGTAGAAATATTACAAAGATTAGTTGATACAGGAAATACAATTATTGTTATAGAACATAATTTAGACCTAATAAAAACTTGTGACCATATAATAGATTTAGGACCAGAAGGTGGAGAAAATGGTGGAGAGATAATAGCAGTAGGAACTCCTGAACAAATTTGTAAGAATGAAAGAAGTTATACAGGAAAGTTTTTAGTGAAATATCTTGAATAATTTTACAAAAAATATTGCATAGTACAAAAAAATATGATATATTAAATATACAATAAGCAATAAATTTATTTGAATTGCATATAATATTATTGCTATTGCATAGCTAAAAAAGACGGTGAATCCAGCCATAAATTGGAACTAAAAAAAGCGGTGAATCCAGCCAATAAATTGGAACTGAAAAAAGCGGTGAATCCAGCCATAAATTGGAACTAAAAAAAGAAAGGGGCTATTCTAGAAATATATTTTATATTTCCTAGAATGGTCCTTTTAATTTTCAATTATTTTAAAATAGTTATTCTAAATTTAAGGAAGGTGATATAATAATGATATTAAATTTACAAATAGTTAGAATAGATTCAGATTATTGTGATTATTTAAGAAATTTTGATGATAAAATTGCTTATAATAAATATGATAAAGAATTAAGACCATTTATTGGGATTTTATTTGAAATAGATAGTTACAAATATTTTGCTCCATTATCTAGTCCAAAAGATAAACATAAGAAAATGAGAAATATGATAGATTTTTTAAAAATAAAAAATGGAGAATTAGGTGCAGTTAATTTTAATAATATGATACCAGTTACGAACAAAAATTACTATTTAATAGACTTAAATAGAAAAACATCAAAAAGTGAAGAAATTAAATATCAAAAATTATTAAATGAGCAGTTAAATTGGTTAAATTCTCATTATAATCAAGTTAAAAATAAATCTTTTAGACTATATCAATTATATAATAGTGGAAAATTACCTCAAAATATAAAAGAAAGATGTTGCAATTTTAAATTATTAGAAGAAAAATGTTTAGAATATAATCAAAAAAATTAAATAAATAAAATTAAAAAAACTTCTAAAATTATGAATAAAAATTCTTATAATATAAAAACTAATACTAATGGAGGTATTAGTAATGTATAATTTTAGAACAGATTTAGCATCAGAAAGAAGAGACATATATCAAAAAGCAAACAATGTGGAAGGACAAATTAACGGAGTTGAAAGTGAGCAAGAAGAAATAGATGAGAATTTAAGAGTAGAAAGAGTAAAAATAACAAATGAAGAAGGCGAAAAAGCAATAGGAAAGCCAGTAGGAACATATGTTACAGTTGATATAAAAGGACTAAAAATAGCACAAGAAGAAGAATTAGAAAAGGCAGCAACAGTTGTTTCAAGAGAATTAGGAAAAATTATAGACAATCATATAGATAAGCAAGGAGAGATTTTAGTAGTAGGATTAGGAAATATATATGTTACACCTGATAGCCTAGGTCCAAAAGTAATTAATGATATCGAAGTTACAAGGCATATAATAAATTATTTACCACAATATGTAGAAAAGGGAACAAGAATGGTTAGTGCCATATCACCAGGAGTATTAGGAACAACAGGAATAGAAACAGTTGAAATATTAAAAGGTATAGTAGATAATATTAATCCTAAATTATTGATAGTGATAGATGCTTTAGCTTCTAGAAGTATTGAAAGAATAAGTAGTACAGTTCAAATCTCTGATACAGGAATAGTTCCAGGAGCAGGTGTTGGAAATACAAGAAGTGAAATAAGTAAAAATAGTTTAGGAATACCAGTTGTAGCAATTGGAATACCAACAGTAGTTGAAACAGCGGTATTGGTAAATGATAGTTTAGATTTATTTATTGAAAAACTTCAAGATGAAGCAAAGTCTAATGATTATTTAAACAGACTAAAAGAAGAGGATAATTATGAAGAGATAAAAGAAGCTTTAATTCCTAAAGAATATAATCTAATTGTAACTCCAAAAGAGATAGATGAATTAATAGAAAATATGACTAAAATTGTAGCTACTGGAATTAATCAATCAGTATAATTATTTAAAGTATTGTAATAAATGTATTGCAATGCTTTTTTTCTATTGATATAATTTGATTATAAAACATGAAAAGAAGGAATTGATAATTATGAGTGTTTTTATAAAAAAAGAAGAAAAAGAGCAAAATAAAAATGTAGAAAATAATGCTGATATGTTATTTTACGGGAATATCATTAAAAGTCGCATATTGGGGGCTAATGATACTTTATGGATTACTTTTAATACTAGCTTTATGGTTTTTTGTTGATATTGCAGGAAAGGTAAAAAATCCATTTAGATAAAAATCATAATTATCAACTATTTTAAGCTACTCTACAAGAAAGAATATTATCCAGTAATATAAAATACTTTAAAAAATAAAAAAATGTTGTATTTTAAAAGTGTTTAGGGTATAATTTAATAAAATATGAAAAGAAAAGAGGTTTTTTTATGGAAAATCAAGAAAAAAAAGAAAAATTAGAAGAAAAAGTAGAAAAAAAAGAAGTAAAAACAGAGGATGGTAAAAAAGAAAACAAAGAAGTAAAAAAAGAAGAAAAAGCCCAAACTAAAGAAAAAGTAGATGCAACAAAAACAACTGAGGAGCCTAAATTAAAAAAAGCATCTCCAGAAACAATAAAAGCAGAAACAAAAAAAGAAGCAAGTAAAAAAGATAACAAAGTAGAAAAAAATAAAAAAGAAAACAAAGAGAAAAAGCAAAAGGGAAAATCTAAAGTAGGATATTGGATAGGAGGAATACTTTTATTAATTATTGCATTAGCAATAGTGATGGCATTTGCAGTAATGCCAAGTTCTCCAGAAAAAACTATAGATGCATTATTTAATTGCTTAAAAACAGGAGATATTCAAGGGGCTAGTAAATATGTAACTAATTTAGAAGAAGTACAAGAGGTGACAGATGACGATATACCAACAGAAGGAAAACAATTATTATTTAATAAATTAGAATGGAAAATCGTCAATGTAACAAAAGAAAAAGATGTAGCAAAAGTTGAAGTTGAAATCACAAATAAAGATTTTAAAACAATAATAACAAACTTTATGAAAAAAGTTGTAAAAGTAGCTATGAGTGGAGAAGCAATTAGCGAAGAAAAACAAGACCAGTATTTAGTAGAAGAATTAAAAAATGAATCAATACAAACGGTTACAGAAAAAATGGAAATAGAGTTAGAAAAACAAGATAGAAAATGGAAAGCAAAAGGTAATGAAGATATAATGATATCATTATTACCAGGATTTGAAGAAGGAATGAATTCTATAGAAGCAATGATTGAAGAATAATTATAGAAAGGACTGTGTAAATATAGTATATATATTGTAATACAGTCCCTTTTTGTTTTTTTTAGTCTAAAAGAAATTTATGTTTGAAGCTATATAAGATTTTTCTATATACAACAAGTAAAAAAATTAAAAATTACAAATGATAGCTTTTGCTATATAGTCTCGATGCTTTTATTATATAATTTGCAAATATCACAATTAACGCATAATTCAACTCGATTTTCAAATACTAATTGTAAAGTTGTGATGAATTCATTAGTAGAATTATCTAATAAGTGAATATATATTTTTTTAGGCAATAAAGTAAGTAATGTGTTTAAAATATAATCATTAGAAGAAAAAGTTATATCACTTAAATATTTAGCATTAA
>CAUWFY010000131.1:0-3855 GCA_963558115.1 uncultured Clostridia bacterium | reverse complement strand
TCATTTGCACAAGTAGCAGAAGATATGAATTATTGTATGCCAGAGGTTGATAATTTAGGTGTTATAGATATAAAACAAGGAAGACATCCTGTAATAGAAAAAATGCTAGGAACGGGAGCTTTTGTAGAAAATGATACATATTTAGATAAAGAAGAAAACAGATTATCAATAATTACAGGACCTAATATGGCAGGTAAATCTACATATATGAGGCAAGTAGCATTAATTACATTAATGGCACAAGTAGGAAGTTTTGTTCCAGCACAATCAGCAAAAATAGGTGTAGTTGATAAGATATTTACTAGAGTAGGTGCTTCAGATGATTTAAGTATGGGACAAAGTACTTTTATGGTAGAAATGATGGAAGTTGCAACAATTTTAAAAGAAGCAACTCAAAATAGTTTGGTAATATTAGATGAAATAGGTAGAGGAACATCAACATATGATGGATTATCAATAGCATGGGCGGTTGCTGAATATATAGCTAATAAAGAAAAATGTGGAGCAAAAACATTATTTGCAACACATTATCATGAACTAACTGAATTAGAAGATAAAATAGAAGGTGTAAAAAATTATTCAATTGCTGTAAAAGAAAAAGGCGAAGACATAATTTTCTTAAGAAAAATTGTAAGAGGAGGAACTGATGAAAGCTATGGTATTCATGTTGCAAGACTAGCAGGAGTTCCAAAAGCTGTTACTGTTGAGGCTAATAAAATATTAAAATCATTAGAAAGAAAAAATATATTAACAGGAAAAAAAGAAGAAAAGCAAGATAAAAAACAAGTTGAAGGTCAATTTGATATGTATAATTATAAGCTAGCAGAAATAGCACATGAAGTAGATAAAATTAACTTGAATGAGTTAACTCCTATTGATGCATTGAATACTTTAGTGAGAATAAAAGAGAAAATGAAATAATATAGAAAAAATGCTTGTAAAAATGTAGTATAACAAGAATTTTAAAAAGTTAACATGTATTTACATAATATCCTAAATGTGGTAAAATATATATGTAACTATAAATTCAAATGAATAAGTAAAAAAGGAGAAAAAATGAAAGAAAAACGGAAAGAAGAAATTAATTCAAACGTAAAGGCAATACTGAAAAATCATTCAACAGATGAAATGGGATTTTTAGGAATTTTATTGACTAATGTAATTCAAAAAAGGGAAGAAATAATGGAGCTAGAACGGGATAGTTTAATGTCAATGCTAGCTGACCCCAATGAAGACTTCTTCAAAGGTGAAGAGAATCAGTTTTTATCTGAAATTCTTAGTAATGAAAAAGAATTACAATATTTTGTTTCATCAATGCAAAAAAATATTGTAAAAGAGTTAGAATCAGGAGAAAGTAAATTTTCAGATGAAGACATTGAAAAATTACGAGATTTTTTCACACTTGAAACGTTAGAGAATCTTAATGTGAATAAACAAAATCCGCAAATAAGAAAGTTACTAATAGCATTATGGTGCGATGAAAAAATTATTATTGAAGAATGCCATGGAATATCAGGGAAAATTGATGACCTGATAGAAAAAATCAATGAATTCCAATCAAAAGCATTGTTGAATTGTAGCCTAGAAAAAGCACTCGATATTATTTATGGTTTGAAAGAATATTTAGAATCCTAAAAGGTTCCTAATTAGGAATCTTAAAAAGTACTTTAAAGTACAGATAACCCAAATTATTAGACAAAAAGTTTAATAATTTGGGTTTATTTTTAGTTATCAGATTCATATTTTAGGACATCCTATATAATTTTATACAAAAATAATTATATAAATTTAATTTAGAAGTAATTAATTATTGTATAAGACAATTATATGAAATGAAAAGGGTATATTTTAAAAATTTGATATTAAAATGACAGAACTGTTAAATAGCAAATTTAAAAAATATAAAATTATATATTGACATATTGTTATAAACTGTTATAATATAAATATAACAGGTAGAAAGGAGAAAAAATATGAACATAATAATTAGTAATAATAGTAGTATACCAATCTATGAACAAATAGAAAATGCAATAAAACAAGCAATATTTTCAAATGAATTAAAAGAAGAAGATATGTTACCATCAGTAAGAACTCTAGCAAATGATTTAAAAATAAGTTTTTTAACAGTAAAAAGAGCATATGATGAACTAGAAAAATCAGGCTTTATAAAAACTGTTCAAGGGAAAGGAAGTTTTATTTCTCCGAAAAACTTGGAATTAATAAAGGAAGAAAAATTAAAAGAAATACAAAATTATATTGAAAAAATTTATGATATTTCTAAGTTAGCAAATATTTCTGAAAACGAGGTAAAAGAATTATTTAAAATAATATTTGAGGAGGAATTTTAGAATGAAAAACAATATTGAATTGCAAAATCTTTCAAAGAGGTATAAAGATTTTGAACTAAAAAATATAACTTTCAATGTACCACAAGGTTGTATTGTAGGATTAATTGGAGAAAACGGAGCAGGAAAAACAACAACAATAAAATCTATATTAAATATCACAAAATCAGAAGGAACAATCAAAATATTTGGAGAAGATATTAGAAAAAATGAAAAAAAGATAAAAGAAAAAATTGGAGTTGTTTTAGACGACAGTTTTTTATCAGATTATTTAACTCCAAAGCAAATAAATTCTATAATGAAAGATATATATTCAACTTGGGAAGAAAGCAAATATATAGAACTATTGAAACAATTTAATTTGCCTTTGAATAAAATTATAAAAGAATTTTCAAGTGGAATGAAAATGAAATTAAAAATTGCAGTAGCCATATCACATAATCCACAAATATTAATATTAGATGAGCCAACAAGTGGTTTAGATCCAGTTGTTAGAAATGAAATATTAGATATATTTAGAAAATACATAGAAGAAGACGAAACAAGGTCAATATTATTATCATCACATATTACAACAGATTTAGAACATATTTCTGATTATATTATTTTCATAGAAAATGGAAATATAGTATTTAATATGCCAACACCTGAGTTATTAGAAAATTATGGAGTTATAAAATGTAGCAAAGACGATTTCTTAAAAATAGATTCAAAAGATTATATAAGATATAAAAAAGGAAAATATCAATATGAAGTATTAACTAATGATAAAAATAATATAAGAAAAAAATATAATATAGAAACTATTGACAAACCTTCAGTTGAAGAAATAATGGTATTTTACATTAAGGGGGAAAAATAATTATGATAAAAGGATTAATAAAAAAAGATTTATACAATTTGGGAAGTTATAAATCATCTCTAATTATTATGATAATATTTTGTGGAATTGCACTAATAGGAACAAAAGCAGTAAATTATGGGCCAATCATAATAAGTACAATGATTGGAATGATAGCACTTTCAACCTTTAGTTATGATGAAATATCAAAGGCAAATAAATATATATTAACATTGCCAACAAATAGAAAAGAACTAGTAAAAGAAAAATTCATTTTAGCTATTGGAGCGACAATATTTGGAGGAATATTAGGAATATTAATAACAATAATAATAACAAAAATAATGAATTATATACAACCAATGAATGCTATAAATTTGGATTATAATAATTTATTGATTTCAACTATCGGTGGAATGTTTGGAATATCATTAATACAAGCAATACAAATACCAAGCATATATAAATGGGGAGCTGAAAAAGGAAGGATTCAAATGTTTGTATTAATATTTCTTTTAGTTGTTTTAATATCAGGAATAGGATTTTTAATAATGAAATCAAATATTAATATAAACTTAGAAATATTTGAGAATTTTATGGATAGATTTGGAATGATTTTTTTAGTACTGCTAATAGCAATTATGTATTTTATATCTTATAAAGCAT
>CAUWFY010000130.1:0-4020 GCA_963558115.1 uncultured Clostridia bacterium | reverse complement strand
GGGCTAAATATAGGGATGATAGTGCTAAACCTTTAATGAATAAAGCAATTCAAAATGCATATGCACCAGGTTCTATTTTCAAAATGGTAACAGCAATAGCTGGATTAGAATCAGGAGCAATAACAAGAACAGAACAAATAAATGACACAGGATTATATAAAAAGTATGGATTGACATGGCCATGTTGGTTTTATACAGATTATCATAGAGGGCACGGATTCTTAAATGTATCGGGAGCTATAGAAAAATCTTGTAACTATTTCTTCTATGAAACAGGAGATAGAATGGGGATAGAAACTTTAGCTAAATATGCAAGATATTTTGGCTTAGGAGTAAAAACAGGGATAGAACTACCAAGTGAAGCAACAGGAGCAATGGCTACTCCAGAATATGCAGCTAAAAAGAATGTTACTTGGACAAAAGGACAAACTATCAATGCTTCGATAGGTCAAGGATTAGATGCATTTAGTCCGTTACAAATGACAAAATATATAAGTATGATTGCAAATGGAGGAAAAACAATAGATGTAAGTATTGTAAAAACAATAAGAAAGCCAGATGGAACAGAAGCTAGCAAAGAAGAAATAAATAATTTTGTGAATGCTAAATTAGGATTAAATCAAGAAGAAAAGGAAAATTTAACAATACATCAAGAAAATTTAAATGCAATATTACAAGGAATGAAATCGGTTACGAGTGATACAACAGGAACAGCATATGTAAGATTTAAAGACTTCGGAATAGATGTAGGAGGAAAAACAGGTTCAGCAGAAGCTGGAAAAGATGAAAATGGAAGAGATATAGTACATGCATGGTTTGCTGGATTTGCACCATTTGATAAACCAGAAATTGCAGTAGTAGTTATGGTGGAAAATGGTGGTCATGGAAATTATACTGCAGAAGTTACAAGAGATATAATGGGAGAATATTTTGGAATGAATACGCAAGATATTCAAGAAGACATGGCAGCAATTTCATATCTTCAATCATTAAGATGATTTTGGAGGTGATTTTGGGGTCGGAGACAAAAATCATCTCTAGAAGTTCCTAAGTTAAGTAAAATTACAACTTGAAAATAGGATAAAAGTGATTAGTTGAAGAAGATGATTTTTGTCTTCGACTCCAAAATCATCTTAAAGAAATGGAAGGATGTAAAATGAAAAATTGTATAAGCATTAATTTAAAGAAAAATGAAATATTAATAAAGATTAGTGAAAATGCAGAGCAAAGAGAAATAATAGAAAGCTTGAAAAAGAAAATACCAGAACTAAAAAAGTTATATAAAGATGAAAAAACACCAATAACAGTAACTGGCAAAATATTAAAAAATAAAGAAATAGACGAGATACAAAATTTAATAAAAGATAAAATTGATGTAGAAATAGAATTTGATATGCCAAAAGCATTAGGGCTTTCAAGTATTACAAGAACCTTTAATAGAGAAATAGGAATATCAGAAACAAAGTTCCATAGAGGTTCTTTGCGTTCAGGACAAAAGCTAGAAACAGAAGGAAGTTTAGTAATATTAGGAGATGTGAATTCAGGAGCAGAAGTAATGGCATCAGAAAATATAGTTGTCCTTGGAAGTTTAAGAGGACTGGCACATGCTGGAGCCAAAGGAAATAAACAAGCAATAATTTCAGCAGGATTGTTAGATACAGTACAAATTAGGATAGCAAACATAGTAAAAAAAATAGATAGAGATGAAGAACCAATGCATAAACATGCATATGTATTTGTTGATAATGACTCTATAATAATAGAATGATTTTTATTTGAAAGATAAAATTACTTCAAAAGATTAGATTAATTTTTACAAACCTAAAATGAACATTTTAAAAAGATTGTTCTTTAATGAAAATGCTAAAATGAAAAATTTTAAGTTAGACAAAAAATCACTAAATAAAACACATAAATAATACAAATTAACTGATTAACAGTAAAAGTAAAGAAAGGAATAAAGTTTCATCTTTCACATCTTCTTCATATAAAAAATATAATAAGCTAATAATAAGAAGGTCATCTAAATATAACTTTAGACCTAGAAGTTCTAATACAGGATTTTCTAAGTTAGAAAAGCTTGAACTATCAAATACAATAGGTCCAAAGTATAATTTAGATGACTTATTTTTTGTTAATCTACTATTATTATTTTGTTCCATATGTTTATTAACTTTGGAAGAAGGACAAGTAGAAGGAACTTTTTCTACATTGCAATTCAAATGATTTATATTTTTATTCAAGTTATTTCTATAATTATAATATCTATAATAATTATTATACGGAAACCCAAAAAAAGGAAAATTATTCATTTTTCTTATTCTCCTTATTGTCTGATTTAAAGACTTCTGCGACTTTAGCAAAATTTAATAAATTGGCATATTGATCTATTTTATCTTTTTTCTCATCTCTTAAATAAGGTTTTAAAGAATACAATAAATTAGATCTAGGGTCATTTGAAGAATTCAAGTTTTCCATAATAGACTTCATTTTTAACATCATATTCATATCAATTTTGCTAAAATCAAAGTTATTCATATTATTTGAAGAATTAGAAGAATTTATATTGTGTGAATTATTAGAATTGTTGTTGAAGTCAAAATTAGAACTATTATTAGTGTTACTCTTATTGTTATTATTAGAAATTTCAGTTTGTTGATTGCTATTAGAATTTGAATTATTAGATATCAAGTTAGAGAAATTTTGCATCATCTCAGGAGGAATTTGGCTAACTAGATTATTCAAATCACCATTATTTAACATTCCTTTCAATTTATTCATTGTATTTTCATCTATATTTAAATTTTCCAAAAAAATCACCTCTAAAATATGTATATTCAAAAATATTTATACTATGTAATATATTATTAATAAAAAATAAAAATGTTACAAAACTAGTAAATCCGTAAATAAAAAAGATTTTTTGTTTTGGTAACATAAAAGTAATATAAAAAAAGAGTCTCAAAGTGTTGAAAAATCAATGAAAATGATATATAATTAATAATGAGGTAATATAGATACCAGTATTGTAAAAAATTAACAAATTCTGGTTTAGGAGGTACAAAGTATGAAAGGTAAAGTTTTAAAAATTAGTGTAGCAATAATCTTAATAATGACACTAACTTTAGCAAATTTTATATTTGTGGGTTCAAACATTGTAAGTTATGCGATGGATGGAATTGCAACAAACCACAAAAATATAGAATTTGAAACATATTTTAAAGATAAGGATGGAAATAAGATAGTAACATTAGAAAGAACAGCAGATGAAAAAGAAATGTCAATGTATCTTTTATTAAATGTAAAAAGAGAAGGATATTTTAATGGAACTGTTGAATTAAAAGATACAAATTTCAAGTTTAATAGTTCAGAAAGTGAGTATGTAAATAAGATAGAAGAAAATAAGATTTATTTAAATCAATTAAATGCTGGAACAATAGCAGAAATAGAAATAAAAGTAAGTCCTATTGAACAAGAAAAATATAGTTTAGTAGAAAAAGCTAATGAAGTAATTCTATCAGGAGAATACAAGGATAGTACTGAAAAAGATATAAAAATAGAAGCAAAAAGAAATATTAAACTAAGCTTAATTGAAACAAATGATAAAACAAATATCGAAAATAATATGAGAATTATTACAAATAAAGTAGCTAAAATATCAGGAGAAGATAAAAGAATAATTCAAGTTTCAATAGATTTGGGATTAAAAAATGATAATTATCCTATGAAACAAATTACTTCTAAAATCAATGTACCTATTATTAATAATGAAAAGCCAGAAATAATTAAAAATATAAATTTAAATTCAATGTCTTCATATGAAGTAAATGAAAAAGATGGAGGAATTGAAATTATATTAAAAAATGAGCCAATAGAAAATAATATATTATGGACAAAACAAGGAAATGAAAAAATTGTTTTAGCATATATTTATGACAAAGATGTAGACTTAAAAGGTGAAAAATTCATATTAGAGGAAACTGTTACTTTACAAAATGAAAAAGAAATAATTTCTGATAA
>CAUWFY010000129.1:0-4071 GCA_963558115.1 uncultured Clostridia bacterium | reverse complement strand
AAAGAAGTTAAATACGAGAAAGCTTCTCGTAAAGATTTCGCAAAAGTTGGCGATTATATTGAAATGCCAAACCTTATCAAAGTTCAAAGAGATTCATATGAATGGTTTTTAGAAGAAGGATTAGGAGAAGTATTAAAAGATATTTCACCAATCGAAGACTATTCTGGAAATTTAGTTCTTGAATTTTTCGATTACTATATGGAAGAAAAAACAAAATACACAGTAGAAGAAGCAAAAGAAAGAGATGCTACATACTCTACAAGATTACATGTAAAAGTAAGATTAATAAACCGTGAAACAGGAGAAATTAAAGAACAAGAAATCTACTTAGGAGATTTCCCACTTATGACAGACAGTGGAACATTTGTAATCAATGGAGCAGAGAGAGTTGTAGTAAGCCAATTAGTTCGTTCACCAAGTTGTTACTATGCAGAAGAATTTGACACAAAAACAGGTAAGAAAACATACACATCAACAGTAATGCCTTTAAGAGGAGCTTGGTTAGAATATGAAACAGACGGAAACGATATATTCTGGGTTCGTGTTGATAGAACTAGAAAAGTACCAGTAACAACACTTTTAAGAGCAATAGGAATTATAACAGATGACCAAATAAGAGAATTATTTGGAGATGAAGAACTTTTAAAAGCAACAATAAACAAAGATACAATAAAAGACCAAGACGAAGCTTTAATAGAAATCTATAAAAAATTAAGACCAGGAGAACTTCCAACAGCAGATGCTGCAAGAAATTTATTTAATGGTTTATTCTTTGACAATAGAAGATATGATTTAGCAAAAGTAGGTAGATATAAATTCAATCAAAAATTAAATTTATCTACAAGAATCAAAGGAAAAATTGCAGCAGAAGATATAGTAGATAGCGAAACAGGAGAAGTATTTGTACAAGCAGGAGAAGTAATTACTGAAGATGTTGCAGAAAATATTCAAAATTCAGGAATAAATATTGTAGACATCTTAGTTGGAGAAAGAAAAGTAAGAATTATAGGAAACAGCACAGTAAATATCCACAAAGTATTACCAACTGTTGATTTAAGCAAATTACATTTCAAAGAATTAGTTAATTATACAGTACTTAAAAATATCATAGATAACACAGATGAAGCTGACTTAGTAAAAACAATAGAAGAAAGAGAAGAAGAGTTAGTTCCAAAACACATAACAACAGAAGATATGATAGCTTCAATAAACTACTTATTAAACTTATCACATGGATTAGGAAAACCAGATGATATAGACCACTTATCAAATCGTAGAATTAGATGTGTTGGAGAATTATTACAAAATCAATTCAGAATTGGTTTAACAAGACTTGAAAGAGTAGTTCGTGAAAGAATGACAATTCAAGACTTAGATGTTGTAACACCACAAACATTAATAAATACAAAACCAATAACATCATCAATAAGAGAATTCTTTGGAAGCTCTCAATTATCACAATTTATGGACCAAACAAATCCTCTTTCAGAATTAACACATAAAAGAAGAATATCAGCATTAGGACCTGGAGGATTAACAAGAGAAAGAGCAGGATTTGAGGTTCGTGATATTCACTACACACACTATGGAAGACTTTGTCCAATAGAATCTCCAGAAGGACCAAACATTGGACTTATATCAGCATTATCATCATTTGCACAAATAGATGAATATGGATTTATAGAAACACCATACAGAAAAATAGATCCAGAAACACACAAATTAACAGACATAGTAGAATATATGAGTGCAGATGTAGAAGATAATTATATAATAGCTCAAGCATCAGAGCCAATAGATGATGAAGGAAGATTTTTAAATCCTCGTGTAAGAGTAAGATTTAGAAATGAAGTTATAGAAGTTGACAGAGATAGTGTTCAATATGTTGATGTATCTCCAAAACAATTAGTATCAATAGCAGCAGCAATGATACCATTCTTAGAGCATGACGACGCAAAAAGAGCGCTAATGGGTGCCAACATGCAACGTCAAGCAGTACCATTAATGATTACAGAAAGTCCAATAGTTGGAACAGGTATTGAATATAGAGCAGCAAAAGACTCAGGAATACTTATTTTAGCAGAAGATGATGGAGTAATCGAAAAAGTAACAGGAGATAGCATAACAGTAAAATATAATAATGGAAAAACAGTAGTACATAAACTTCGTAAATTTAAAAGAACAAATGGTGGAACTTGTATCAACCAAAAACCAATAGTAAAAAGAGGAGAAATAGTTAAAAAAGGTGATGCAATAGCAGATGGTCCATCAACTAAAGACGGAGAAATGGCATTAGGTAAAAATGTACTAGTAGCATTCTCAACTTGGGAAGGATATAACTACGAGGACGCCATATTATTAAATGAAAGACTTGTAAAAGAAGATGTATTTACATCAATTCACATTGAAGAATATGACTGTGAATGTAGAGACACAAAATTAGGAGCAGAAGAAATAACAAGAGATATTCCAAACATAGGAGATGACTCATTAAAAGACTTAGACGAAAACGGAATTATCAGAATTGGTGCAGAAGTAAGACCAGGAGATATCTTAGTTGGAAAAGTTACTCCAAAAGGAGAAACAGAGCTAACAGCTGAAGAAAGATTATTAAGAGCTATCTTTGGTGAAAAAGCTAGAGAAGTAAGAGATACATCATTAAGAGTACCTCATGGAGAAGCTGGAACAATAGTAGATGTAAAAATATTTACTAGAGAAAATTCAGACGAATTAGGACCTGGAGTAAATCAAATAATAAGATGTTATATAGCAACAAAAAGAAAAATATCAGTTGGAGATAAAATGGCTGGTAGACATGGTAACAAAGGTGTTATATCAAGAGTACTACCAGAAGAAGATATGCCATTTATGCCAGATGGAACACCAATAGACATTTTATTAAACCCACTAGGAGTACCTTCTCGTATGAACTTAGGGCAAGTTCTAGAAGTTCACTTAGGAGGAGCAGCTAAAGCTTTAGGATGGCACATATCTACACCAGTATTTGATGGTGCAACACAAGAAGACGTAGAAGAATTATTAGAACAAGCTGGTATGAGTAAAGACGGAAAAACAACATTATATGATGGAAGAACAGGAGACCCATTTGCAAGTCCAATTACAGTTGGAGTAATGTATATGTTAAAACTACATCACTTAGTAGATGACAAAATCCATGCTCGTTCAACAGGACCATACTCATTAGTAACACAACAACCACTTGGAGGAAAAGCTCAATTTGGTGGACAACGTTTTGGAGAGATGGAAGTTTGGGCACTAGAAGCATATGGAGCAGCATACACATTACAAGAAATGTTAACAGTAAAATCAGACGATGTTGTAGGAAGAGTAAAAACATATGAAGCAATAGTAAAAGGTGAAAATGTACCAGAACCAGGAGTACCAGAAAGCTTTAAAGTTCTTGTAAAAGAATTACAATCACTAGGATTAGATGTAAGATTATATTCAGAAGACAATCAAGAATTAGAATTAAAAGAAAATATAGAAGATGGAATAGAATATGATCCAGAAAAAGAAAACAAATATCAAACTGATGAAGAAGAGGCAGTATTAGTAGATGGAGAACTAGAAGATGGATATTCAGAAGCAACAGAAGACGACATCTTATTAGATGATGAATCAATGGATGACGGAAATGATGAATTATTTGAAGACCTAGATGATATAGGAGACGAAATGCTTTTTGATAGTGACTTAGCTAATGATAATTTAGATGATGAAAATGATTTAATATAGTTTAAAGATATTAAGTGAAATACTATTAATAAAAGTAGAAAAAATATGAGTTAGACTAGTAGATGTCTTAATAGTAATACTTTAAATTAAAATATATGGAAAAATCATATATAGTCAAGGTAAAATATGATTTTTCCTTTGAAAATAAATTTTAATATCAAATTTATTTTCACTTTATGTTAAGAAACTAAAAAATTTCATAGAGTTTCTTATGCAATAAAAATATAACTAAATAAATTTTAAAAAGGAAAATATCGACCAAAGGGAATTGCACCAGCAGAGGAAAGTATATTTATCTTGTTTTAAAATTACCCA
>CAUWFY010000128.1:0-4136 GCA_963558115.1 uncultured Clostridia bacterium | reverse complement strand
TTGGACCCACCGGTTATGAGCCGGTTGCTCTGACCAACTGAGCTAAGGGAGCATTTGTATTTCCTAACGCAAGATAAAGTATAAACTATTTTATATTAAAAGTCAATACTTTTTATAAAAAAATTTTGAACAATTAACGAAAAAATGTATAATAAGCTCAATAAGCCTTAAAATACAACAAAAAATCGATATAGATAAAAACAATATAACAATAACTTAGCAGTAATAAAAAATAATTTACTAAAATAAAAATGAAAGAACTATTGTCTAATAACAAAAAAATCAAATAAAATACAAAATCTAATGGAACTTATGAAAAAAATATGTTAAAATTGCAACTATAAAATATAATCACAAAGGAGGAAATATGAAAAAACTTATTGTAATTATATTAATTTTATTAGTTATATTTATAGGAATGTATGTAAATAGAAAAATAGAAATAGATAATAAGACCGTCTCAGTAGAAGAAGTAGAAGAAATAGAAACATATATGCAAAAAATATATATGTGGAGAGAAATAACAGAACAAGCTTTACCAACATTTGATAATATAAATAATGCTAATGATATATGGATATGGGAAGTAGTAAAAAAGAACTTAGAAGAATATGAATTAACATATGAAAAGATACAAGAAAAGGCAAAAGAAATTTTTGGAGAAAACTTTACAAAAACTTTTCCTAAAGAAGGTACAGAATATTTAGTATATGATGAACAAAAAAATGTATACAATGCTATAGGAATGGGACTTGATCAAGAAGATGATTGCTTTTTATTAAATAAAATAGAAAAAGATAAAGAGCAATATAAAGTTGAAATTATTGAATATTTAGTTGATTATTCAGAGTTTGGAATTGAAACAGAAAATACAGAAGAAAAAAATATCAAAATAAAAAATTTAAAAGAAGAAACGGTTGCAACTATAAAAAGTACAGAAGACGAAAGCAAAATAATAGACTTAGTAAAAGAAAATGCGGATAAATTTACGAAAAAAGAAATTGTACTGGACAAAAATAATGAAAATAAAATATATATTTCTAGTGTTATTAAAAATATATAAAAAGTAGATAAATAATGTTAAATAAAATTATATTAATAAATATAATACTAAAATAATAATTATTAAAATTCAAAAATGTCAGATAATTAAGAAAAACAATGTATATAAAAAGAATATTTATAATGTTAAAATTTTGAGTTTTGTAAAAGTTTATAGGTAAAACTTTATTAAAAAACCTAAATATCATTTAAGGAGAAGAAACTATATGTAATTGTTACAATTCACAGTGTAATAATTTATTATTAAACTGTAAATTGTAACATGTAATTATTTAAAATATAGTAAGATATTAAAATAGAAATGAAACCAAATATACTAGCAAAATGTGAAATATGTCCACATAAATGTAAAATAAATAGAGAAACAGGAAATGTTGGTCGATGTAAAGCAAATGATAAAGTTAAAATCGCACTATACTCAATTCATAAATTTGAAGAGCCATGTATAACAGGAAACAATGGCTCAGGAACAGTATTTTTCTCTAACTGTAACTTGAATTGTATCTATTGCCAGAATTATGAAATTAGCCAATTAGGAAAGGGAAAAGAAATAACAATTAATGAATTAGCAGACATATTTATAGAATTACAAAATAAAAAGGTTGAAAACATAAATTTAGTAACTCCAACAAGTTATGCATTACATATAATCGAAGCAATAAAAATAGCAAAAAGAAATGGACTAAAAATACCAATCATATACAACACAAATGCATATGAAAATGTTGAAACTTTAAAATTATTAGAAGGATATATAGATGTATATTTACCAGATTTGAAATATTATGATAATGAATTAGGTAAAAGATATTCAAAAATAGATAACTATTTTGATATTGCTACAAAAGCAATTAAAGAGATGTATAGGCAAGTAGGAGCAACAAAAATAGATAAAAATGGAATAATACAAAAAGGAGTAATGATTAGACATTTGGTATTACCAAATAACATAGAAAATAGTAAAAATATCTTAAAATGGATAAAAGAAAATATAGATGAAAAAGTATATATAAATATAATGGCACAATATTTTCCTACATATAAAGCAAAAGAAGATAAAACATTAAACAGAAAACTAACAAAAGAAGAATATGAGAAAATAGAAAACTATGTTTATGAACTAGATATAGAAAATGGTTATATGCAAGAATTAGGAGAACATGAAGAAGAATATGTACCTAAATGGGACTTGTAGGAAACTATGGAATTTAATAATTTTAAATATAGAAGCGAAAAATGTAGAAAAAAATTTTACTATATGATATACTTAAAATTGTAAAATACAAAGAAACACTAATTAAAGGAACTAAAAAGTCTTTTATCATAAGGTTGTACCTTTTAGTAAAACGAGAAAGGAATGAATTTTATATGACACAAGCAGACGAACAATTTATAAAAACTTGTAAAGAAATTATAAAAAATGGATATTCATCAAAAGGGACAAATGTGCGTACAAGATGGGAGGATGGAGAAGAAGCAAATTACATTTCAATAGTTGGAGTTCAAAATAAATATGATGTTGGAAAAGAATTTCCAATGATAACACTTAGAAATAATACAAAAACAATAAAAAATGCTATTGATGAAATTTTATGGATATGGCAAAAAAAGTCTAATAATGTAGATGAATTAAATTCACATATATGGGATCAATGGGCAGGAGAAGATAGAACAATAGGAAAAGCTTATGGATATCAACTAGCAAAAAAATATAAATTTAAAACAAAAGAAGGAATTAAAGAGATGGATCAAGTTGATTATGTTTTGTATCTGTTAAAAAACGATCCTTCAAGCAGAAGAGTTATGACAAATTTATTTAATCATGAAGAACTAAAAGACATGAACTTAGAACCATGTGCATATGGAACACAATGGTTAGTTAAAGAAAATAAATTACATTTAATATTAAACCAACGTTCACAAGATATGTTAACAGCAAATGGTTGGAATGTAATGCAATATGCAGCCTTACAATATATGTTTGCACAAGTATCTGGATTAGAAGTAGGGACATTAACACATAATATTGGAGATTGTCATATTTATGATAGACATATACCATTAGTAGAAAAATTAATAGAAGCAAAACCAATAGATGTAAAACCTAAATTAATAATAAATAATCCAACAAATAATTTTTATGAATTTAAAGTAGAAGATTTTGAGATTCAAAATTATGACTACAATAAAGAAGTAAAAATAGGGAAAATTCCAGTAGCAATTTAGAGTTTGATGATTTCGGAGACCTGATTTTGGGGTCGGAGACAAAAATCATCTTTTAGAATTTGCATGAAATTAAGAATTAGTATGATAAAAATTATATGAAATAAATTTGGGAATAGGAGAAAGATGATTTTTGTCTCCGACCCCAAAATCAGGAGGTAAAAAATGTTAAGTATAGTAGTAGCAAAAGCAAAAAATAATATAATAGGAAAAGATAATAAATTATTATGGCATTTGTCAGACGATTTAAAAAGATTTAAAGCATTAACAGAAGGACACACAATAATAATGGGAAGAAAAACTTTTGAGTCATTAGGTAGAGTTCTTCCTAATCGTAAACATATTGTATTTAGTAATAACCCAGACTTTAAAGTAAATGATGAAAATGTAGAGGTTGTTCATTCTTTATTACAAATTCAAGAATACATAGAATCAGAAGAGGAAGCCTTTGTAATAGGTGGGGCAATGATGTATAATTTCTTAATGCCATATGTAAGTAAAATGTATGTAACAGAAATTGAAAAAGAATTTGAAGGAGATGCATTTTTTCCACGAATAGATGATGAAAAGTGGAAAGAAGTAAGTAGAGAAAAAGGTCCAGAAGATGGAGAAAATAATTTCGAGTATAATTATGTTGTGTATCAAAAGATTTAGAGTACATAAGAAAAATATTATTTTTAAAGTAATATAACTTATTTGTTATCTAATTTAAGTAAGATAGTATTTGTAAAGTTTTTAACGAAAACTTTTGAATATAGAATAAAAAGAAAGCTTTAGGTAAAAATATTTTCGGGAGGAAAAGAGAAAATGTTTAAACCTAAAGCTATTTATTTTGAGAAAGATATTGAAAA
>CAUWFY010000127.1:0-4185 GCA_963558115.1 uncultured Clostridia bacterium | reverse complement strand
GTCTTCCTTTTCTTACTAATTGATTAATTGTTGGCACTTAAATTTCACCTCCTAATTTATTTTTTAATTAATATCTGTTACTTATTTACATATTTCATGTATTATATCGTAACAGTATATATTTTAGCATCTTTTGGTAAATAAGTCAATAAAAACTTAAAGTTTTTACTTTAAGTTTTTATTGTTCTTTATAATTCATATTTTATAATAATATACTATCTCTCTGTTTCTTCTTGTTTAACTTGAGATTCTCTTAATTCTTCTAATTCTTTACGTTGTTCATCTGAAAATCGTGAAACACGTATATTTGTCTTTAGTTCTTGTCTGAATTTTTCTTTATCATTTACTTTATTTTCATCACGCAAATCGTTATAAACAGTAGCAACCTTTTGAACTCTATCTATTTTTTGTGAAAGTAATGGAATTTTATTTCCTGTTACTCTACTTACAATTCTTGAAAATAAATCAGGCTTATATTCTCCTATAGATATTGCTGTTGCATATCTTTCTCCCACCATAGCTCTATGTAGCATTTCTACTTTTTCATTTGCATTAATTTCTCTTTTTAAAATTCTTGTTAAAAAATTTGCTTTTGATAAATCCTCTTTATTATATGTTACATTACAATTATTTTTATATTCTTTACCTACTTCAGCATTTATTGCATTTGCAATATATTCTGATAAAACTTGATATTCATCTTCCTTTTCCATTTTTGATGAAACAATAGCATTAACAACTGATGAATCTATAATCTTTTGTTTTATTCCTTTCCTTATTATGTCTTCTAATTTTGGAGATTCATATTTTAATTTTTGTTTCAACATATCAATAATTTCATCCTCTGATATATTTAGCCCTTCTTTTATAATATTTTTACCTACTTTATATTCTTTTCCATTTAATTTTATTTTTCCTGTTCTTCCAATTTCAATCTTTACATCTAGTTTTTCTTCTTTATCTTCGCTACTTTCAATACTGTTATCATTAATATCATTTTTTCTTTTAGTATACTCTTCTTTAGTTTTATTATCTTGGCTATCATCTATTTTTTGTTCTGCCTTTGTATGAGTTTCTTCTTTTTTGGGACTTTCTTCTTTCTCTTCTTTTAAATTTACCTTATTTATTTTTGGATCAACATTAAAGTGAATAGCCCCATAGTTTCTATCTTCTGCCTTCATTTCTTCTTCAACTTTTTTAATTTTTTCACTTATGTCTTCTTTATTTTTTTCTTTACTTTCAACTTTATTTTCTTGCGATTTACTTTCTGATTTTGCCTCTTTAGAAACCTCTACTTTTTCTATATTTTTATTCAATACACTTTCATCATAAATTTCATATTTAGATAATTTAGGCATATCAGATATAACTTCTCTACTCTTTTCCAATTCTTTTTTACAAAGTCCTATATTTTCTTCACATTTCTTCATATCTTCATGAATTTTTAAGGCTTGCTCGTTCATTTTCCTATATTCTTCTCCATTGGTAGGCACACCTTTTTCATCATATTGATATTTAAATTCCTGAATTTCTATCATTTTCACATCATATTGAACTTTTAATTTTTTAGTTTCTATTTCTAATTTATTTTGTTCTGCTGTTAAATCTTTTCTTAATTTATCTTGATTTTCATTCATTTTTTGAAGAATTTTCTTTTTTAGTTCTTCATTCTTTTTACCATTATTGATAGCTAATATGTTTTTTTCTTTTTTCAAATCTTCTAAACTATTTTTTTGTTTTTCAAGTCTATCTTCTTCGTTTTTTATATTTTTATCATATTCTTCTCTTATAGCAATATCATCCATAGCTACAGCATCTCTATAGTTTTCTCTTTCTTCTTTTAATCTTTCTATATGCATAATTTGTCTTTTTATGTCTATTTCACTTGAAGATATTTCTTGATCTTTTTTCTCTAAATTTACATCTTTCTTTGTTTTTGTTAATCTTTTTTGTTCTTCTTTATATGTTTTCATTATTTTATTAATATCTTCCATAATTACCCCTTTCAGAATATTCAACTATTCTCATAAAAATACATCTATTTATAATTATAGCAAAATTTTTCCATCGTTTCAATGATTTTATGTAAATTTATCTGTTTTTTAATAATTTTGTCACATTTTCGTAATATTTGTAACATTCAAACTATTCAAACTTCTCTCTGCTAACTTCATATATCTTTCCTTTTTATCTTTTATCTTCTTTCCATCTAATTCAGGTAAAATCCCAAAATTAGCATTCATTGGTTGAAATTTTGAATTTTCTGTTGAAATATATTTAGCTAAAGCTCCTATTACATTAAACTCCGAAAAAGTAATTTTATGATTTTCGCGATTTTCAATACCTTTTTTATAATCTTCTACTGCATTTATTGCTGCTACCATTCCTGAAGATATTGATTCTACATATCCTTCTACTCCTGTTATTTGTCCTGCAAAGTATATTTGATTATTAGCTTTTAAATTATAGGTTTCATCTAATAATTTAGTAGAATTAATATACGTATTCCTATGCATTACTCCATATTTTATAAATTCTGCATTTTCCAATCCTGGTATTAGAGAAAACACTCTTTTTTGTTCTCCAAATTTCAAATTTGTCTGAAATCCAACTAAATTATATAAACTTGCTTGTTTATCGTCTTGTCTTAATTGTACTATTGCATAAGGTCTTTTTCCTGTTCTTGGGTCATCAAATCCTACTGGTTTCAATGGTCCAAATCTTAAAGTGTCAATTCCTCTATTTGCCATTATTTCAATAGGCATACATCCCTCAAAAATTTCTTTCTTTTCAAATTCATGTAAGTTTACTACTTCTGCTTTTATTAGTTCACTTACAAAATTTTCATATTTTTCTTTGTCCATCGGAAGGTTTATATAACTTTGTTCTTTTGCTTCTTGTTCTGCCAATCTATTTTTCCATTCTTCCATAGTTTCTTCTTTTTTCTTTTCTTGACTATATCTATCTCCATAAAATGCTATATCAAAATTAATGCTATCTTTTGACACTATTGGTGCTGCTGCATCGTAAAAATATAATTTATCTTGCCCTGTTATTTTCTGAATTTGTTCTGCTAAATTTCCTGATGTCAATGGACCAGTTGCTATTACTACTATTCCATCATTTAAAATTTGAGAAATATCAGTAACTTCTTCGTTTATAACTTCTATTAACTCATTTTTGTTTATTTCTTCTGTTACTCTTTTTGAAAAAATATCTCTATCTACTGCTAATGCTTGTCCCGCTGGTACTGCTGTTTCATCTGCTATTTTTATTAGTAATGAATCTAATTTTCGTAATTCTTCTTTTAAGAGTCCACATGCATTTGTTAATAAATTTGATTTAAATGAGTTACTGCATACTATTTCTGCTAAATTTTTATTACTATGTGCTGGTGAAAATTTTATAGGTTTCATTTCATATAATTTTACTTTTATTCCTTTTTTGGCAATTTGATAGGCTGCTTCTGTTCCTGCCAAGCCTCCTCCTATAACAGTTATATAATCTTTCATCTTTCTTTTTCCTCTTCTTCTTTTCTATATTCTTCCCAACTTTGAGCATCTTTACTTTTATCTAAAATTTCTTTTAATTTAGAAGTCTTATTATTTTTTATTTTTTCTTGTTTTAAATTATATATTTCTTCTTCTTCATACATTTCTTGTAATTCAGCTCTTCTAGTCACTTCTGATATTTCCATTTCATCTACATTATATTGTTCTATATAATTTTGTTTGAATTTTAAATAATTTATATTTTCTTCTAATTTTTTAATTTCTAAATCAACTTCTACTCCCTCTACAAATAATCCTTTTATTTTATAGTAAATATCTAGCATATTTTCAAGTATAGTTATTTGATTTTTATAATCTTTACTTTTTTCATTTGAGTATTGTTCTTTTAATTGTTTTATTTCTTCATTATAGCTTTCTAATTTCTTTTTCTTCGAAATATTGGAAATGAAATCTTCCCTTTCTTCTTGTTTTCTCTCAAATTGTTCTGCCCAATTTTCTCTTCTTTTTTTCATCCTTGTTCACCCTTTTTCACAAACTTGTAACTTTTATTTGTATATTAATTAAAATGTATCAAATAATTTCATAATGTCATCTTTAGATAATTTATTAATAAAAGACACTTTCGTACTTAGCATATTATCCATCAATTCTGCTTTTTTCTGTTGTAACTCAT
>CAUWFY010000126.1:0-4221 GCA_963558115.1 uncultured Clostridia bacterium | reverse complement strand
TTTTCTAATCCTATAATTTCAGCTCTATAATATACTTTACACCATATATATATAGCTCCTCTTACTATACTTTTTATTATGTTTCTTAAAATTTTTTTCATTTTCTATTTGTATCATTAATCTTGTAAAACTTTTATTCTTATTCTACTTGATTAATTTTTTCCTTTCTTTTATTTTATAATTTGTATTTTTTATTTTTTCTAAATTTGTTAAATTTTAATTGTTAACTTAATCAAATATAATTTAATTTTGATATGTTCTATTTTTATATAAATTTTAATTACTTTGTTTTTTAATTTCTATTTAATTATATTTTTATATGTATTTTAATTACTTTATTTCTATTTAATTATATTTTTATATGCATTTTTATTACTTTATTTTTTATTTCTATTTGATTATATTTTACTATATATTTTATTTCTCTATTATATTCTTTTTATTAATTATCTCTATAATTCTATTTACTACTTCTTCAATAGATAAATTAGTTGAATCAAGATATATAGCATCATCTGCTTTTTTTAAAGGAGCTATCTCTCTTGTAGAATCTCTCTTATCCCTATCTTTAATTCCTTGCAAAACTTCTTCATAAGTTGATTCTATTCCTTTTTCTTGATTTTGTAAAACTCTTCTTTTGGCTCTTTCTTCTGCTGTTGCATCTAAATAAATTTTTACATTTGCATTTGGAAACACAACTGTTCCAATGTCTCTTCCTTCCATAATAACATCTTTACCTTCTGCAATCTTTCTTTGCACCTCTAGTAACTTATTTCGAACAACTGGTAAAGTAGATACTGGTGAAACAAAATTATTTACATCATTTTCTCTAATTCTATTAGTCACTTCTTCTCCATTTAGAAATATTTTGCCACTTGGGTACATTTCAATTTTTATGTCTTTTAACATATCAGATATTTTTTGCTCTTCTTCTATTTTTATATCTCGTTGTATCATATTTAATGCAACACATCTAAATGTTGCTCCTGTATCAATATTTACTAATCCTAATTTTTCTCCTACAATCTTTGTTATTGTTCCTTTTCCACTTCCTGCTGGTCCATCAATAGCTACTATAAATGACATCTATTTTTCCTCCTCTTGTGGTACATAGATATTTTTTGCTACCACTTCTAATTCTACTACATTCATTGCTGTAAGTTTTTCTATTTCTTTTCTTGCTTTTTGTTTGAAGGCATTTATTCCATCTACTACATTATATCCATACATTATTGTAACTTCCATATAAAGTTTTGCACCTTCTCCATAATTTTCAACTCTTGTTTTTAGTATTTTATATATTGCTGGTGTTTGTACTGCTAAATATTCTAAAATTTGTCTAAATACTGTGTCTGAAATTGTAAAATTTCCCAAATAACTAAATGTAGGCCTTATTATTGATTTTTCTGACACATATGGCTTTTCACCTTTTCCTTTTGACTTGAAAATTTGTAATGGATCTAACAAATAACCTGAAAAGTCTTTTTTTATTTCAAAAGTTGGAACTGGTATTACGTGTTTTCCTTCTGTTACTCTTATTCTTCTTGCTGTTTCCATTTCTTGTTCTGTTGCTACATCTGTTATGTATATTATTTCAGATATTTCTGGCAAACCTAAATTAGCAGCAATTTTTTTTACCATTCCATCAGATGTTCCTAATATCAGAATACTTTGAGGTCTATACTTTCTTAATGCTTTTATTATATTGTTTCTTTCTTCTTCTTCATAAAATAATGCGTGTTTTACTGTTCCTACTTTTGTTGGAGCTTTTTTTGCTGATTCTCCTGCTATTACTTTATTGTCCATTATTAATAAACCATCATCTATAATAAATTTTATATTTTTTTCACTTGCTACCATTTGAGCTCTGTAACTCTTCCCTGTTCCAGACGGTCCTACAAATGCATATACTTTTATTTTGCTATTGAATATTTCATCTAAAATCATTTTTCTTTGTATGATATATTACTCTAATATCATATTCTCCTTTCGCATTTATTTTTTATTGAATTATAAAAACCGATTTTCTTTTAAAAAAGTTAGAATTGCATTATCTTTTGGCCTTTATCTTTACATTCAAAACTTCAAATTAACAAGAAGAAAAAATTGCAAAATTTCTCTTCTTAATTAATCATAATCTGATTCGCTTAAAATTGGATATGCAAACTCTTTTCCATCTTCTGTGAATTTTCCACTTGTTTTATGGTCTTGATTCATTGTTTCTTTTCCTTTTAGAAAATATCTATATTTTGATTTTTTATTTAAAGTTCCTCCACCTATTATAACAGGGTCATCCCAAGTTGTATCTACTGCATACCAAGAATTATTTAATTCCACATAATTCCAAGCATGATTTTCAGTTTCCCCTTCTCCATTTGTTGCTGTTCCTATAACTAATATACAAGGTATATTTAATTCATCTAAAATATATTTATATGCTCTAGCATAACCTTCACATACACACTCTTTATTTATTAATGCTCCATATATATTATATATGTTAGTTTTAGAAATTGAACTGTCATATGAAATATTATCAACTAAATAATCATGTACCATTTTCATATCTTCATAAACATTTCCCGTTCTATTTGATATTATCTGATTTTTTACATTTTCTATTTTTACTATTGCATTATCGACTTGTTCCTTAGAATTAAATTCATCTGTTAAATAATTACTTTCATTGCCATTATTTATAAAAACATTATATGATACTTTTTTTCCTCTTGTTGTAGTTTCAATATTTAAATACATTTTCTTAGGATTCAAGTAAAATACATCTGGATTATCATATGTATATGCTTCTATTGCTGATTGATAATATTTTCCTAATTCTTCTTGACCATTTTCTTGCTTTAATATATCTGAAAATGAAGTTCCAAGTTCTATTTGGTATGTTCCTGTCTTCATATTTTCTTTATTTTGTGTAAAAGCTTTATATATTGTTTTTGATGGCTCTTCTAATTGATTATAGAAATACTTATTTATTTTTACATTATCATAGTTTACATTTTTAACATTTGTATCTTCTATTTTGCTTATAGGATTTTCTACTATTTCGGGTACTTTTATTTCCTCTTCTGCTGTATCATTTTGTACTTCTTTATTTTTTACAGGATTTTCTACAAATGCTAATTCTTCATTCTCATCAGGCTTTATATATTCTTGTAAAAAAATTAATCCTAAAACCAAACTTGTTGCAATTATTCCCATAACTATTAAAAACATTATTATTGAAGTTATTTTATCTTTCATTTAATCATTTCCTTTCTCAAATCAAAAATTTTTTTAATTTGAATTTTTAATTGTCAATATTGTAATAATTATAACATTTTTTAATTCTAAAAACTAGTATAATTTTTAAAAATTTACTAATAATATTTTAAAATAGAAATATATAAATTGGAGCTTATTATGACTTTTAAAAATTTATTTTATAATTTATTTTCTTATAAACCCAGCAATGATTCAAATCATGAATTTAATTTAATAGAAGATGCTCATATACGAAATTATCCTGATAGTGATATTGGAAAAAAAGATAATGAGACTAAAAAAATTTTTACAAGTCTAGATGTGAATTTGGAATATGTAAAAACTAAATATAATTTATTAATAAATTCAGATATTGTTTTAAGACAATTCACTTTAAATGCTAGAGGGAAACAATATAATGCCTTTCTTCTTTATATTGATGGTATGATTAATAGTGAAATAATGGATAATTTTGTTTTAAAACCTTTAATGATGAGAAATCATAATAATTTATATGATGGTAGTCAAAATAAAGTAGTTTCTCAAGCAATAGCTAATAATATTACTGTTAGAAAGGTAAAAAAATTTGATTTACCTTCATATATAATAAATTGTTTGATGCCTCAAAATACTGTTAAACAAGCTAAAACCTTTGAACAAGCTTTTACTCGGTATTAATTCTCGGAAACTGTGCTCTTTTTATTGATACTTTAGATTTAGCTTTTGATATTGAAGTCAAAGGTTATGCACAAAGAAGTCCTGAAAAACCTAATAATGAAATTGTAGTAAAAGGCTCTCATGTTTCCTTTGTTGAAAATCTAAGAACAAATACTGCTTTACTTAGAAGATTTATCAACAATGAAAATTTGATTATTGAAAATATAGAAATTGGAAAAATCACAAAAACAAAATGTGGCTTATGTTATATTGGAAATTTAGCAAATGATGACTTAATTGCTGAAA
>CAUWFY010000125.1:0-4272 GCA_963558115.1 uncultured Clostridia bacterium | reverse complement strand
GAGGAATTTTTATTGGTTCTAGTTATATAAATATAGGACAAAATACAATATACTTACAAAAATTTCATGTTGATGGAGGAAATAATCAAAATCTTTTTTGGCATCAATATATGACAAATGTATTAGCTCCATATAGTGAATCACAATCTATATATAAAGGATATAAAAATAGTAATTTATTAGATGAAAAAATAAACTTTATAATTCCAATATATAATAATATGGAAAAAATACAAAGTGAAAGTCCAAATATAAAAAAAGAAGAATATGATAATGACAACACAAAAGTATATGCAAATGTAAATAATGAACTTAATATAAGAACAGGACCAAGTACAAGTTATGAAAAGTTAACAACAGTAACAAGGAATGAAAAAATGATAAGAATAGCAAAAGGAAAACAAGCAGGAGAAAGATGGGATAGAGTTATATTAGAAAATGGAATGATAGGATATGCATTTCAAAATTATATAGAAGAAGTACCAAAATCACAAATTGAAGAAATTAGATTATCAATAGATAACAAAGTAATTAATAAAGGAGAAATAAAGAAAATAGGAGTACAAATCTTACCAGAAGAAGCTAAAGAAGAAAAAATAGAATATAAATCAAGCAATAAAAATGTAGCCAAAATAGATTCAGAAGGAAATATATATGCAATAAACTCTGGAAAATCCACAATAACAGTAAAAGCTGTGGAGAATGATGTAAAAGCCAATATTGACATAGAAGTATATAGCAAAGTTACAGGAATAGAATTAAATATAGAAAAAATAACATTACAACAAGGAGAAAAATACAAAATAATATCAACAATATTACCAGAAGATGCAAGTAATAAAGAAATTAAATATGAAAGTGAAAATCAAAATATAGCAATATGTGATGAAATAGGTACAATTACAGGTATAAATAAGGGAAAGACAAAAATAAATATTAGTTCAAAAGAAAATGAGGTTATAAAAAAACAAGTAGAAGTGAATGTTATAGAAAAAATATCAGAACAAGATATTAAATTTAGTGAAAATTTAAAAGTACAAGGAAATATAATAACAAGTATTGATGAAGAAGAAAGGGGAAAAAAAGAGCTTTTAGAAAACATATTTGTAAGTGAAAAATATAAGATACGAATATTAAATAAAGATGGAATTGAAATAGAAGAAAATCAATTAATTGGAACAGGTACAAAAATACAAATATTAAAAGACTCAGAAGAACAAGAAATAATTACAGAATATATAGCAATAATATATGGAGATGTAAATGGTGATGGAAAAATTAATAGTGTTGATTTATTAAAACTACAACGACATATATTAGAAATAGAAAGCTTAGATAAATATTCACAAATAGCAGGAAATATAAATAAAGATGGACGAAAGCCAACATCAAGAGATTTATTATTGATACAAAGAGATATCTTAGGTTTGTCAAAAATAGAGCAGTAGATAGTAATAATGTAAAAGTAAGTATCAATTTTAAAAAAAGTAACAAATATATTTTTATATTTTAAAATTTATATTAAGTAAAAAATGTATAGTAATTTAAAATAGAGTTAGTTTGCATTAAATATTTTGTGACAAATAGGTTGTAAACTGTAACAAATGTTTAGGTAACAAGTATTTAGAGAATAAATTAAGATAAATAAAATTAGAAAGGAGCATAAGGTGAATAAAATAGTAAATAGTGAGTTAATTAAAATAATAATATTTATAGCAATAATTTTAAATAGTTTTATGATGAGAAATGTACTTGCTGAAAATATTGAAGATAAAATAAATATAGAAATAGTATCTAGTGAGGATAAAATAAAAAAAGAAGAGGAATTTAGTATAGTAATAAATTTAGAGAATCTATCGGTTTCAGCTTATGATATAGAAATGTATTTTGATAATAATTTGGTAGAATATATATCAGATGTAGAAAATACTAACTTTGTAAATGGAAAAATTTTAAGTTCTTGGTATGACACATCAGGAGGTAGAAATGCTAAAGAAAATTGTGAGTTAATCAAATATAAATTCAAATCCAAGGAAATAGGAAATAGTTTAATAACAATAAAGGGAAAAATGTATGATAGTTTAGGAAAAGAAGTTGCAAATATTGAAGAAAGCAAAATAATTTCAGTAGTAGAAGAAAATCAAGAAATAATACCAAATACAAACAATGAAGATAATACTAATTCAAAACTAAAAGAAATGAGATTAAATCATGAAGGAATTACACCAGAATTTAATCCAGAAATTACAGAATATTATTTTACAACAGAAAACTTAAATGAGTTAGAGGTAACAGCAAATCCTCAAAATAAAAATTCAAAAGTAGAAATAATAGGTAATAAAGATTTTAAAACAGGAATTAATGAAATAAATATTAATGTAACAGCGCCAAATATGAGTAATAAAACAAGTTACAAAATATATGTAACAAAAACAAATAATATAGAATTAGCAAATGCAAACTTAGAAAATTTAGCAATAGAAAATTCAATATTATCACCTGAATTTAATGAAAATATATTAGAATATAAAACTGAAGTTTCAAGTACGACTGAAAATCTAAATATTTTAGCAATACCTCAAAAAATAAATGCAAAAGTAGAAATTAATGGAGGGAAAAATTTAAAATATGGGAATAATGAAATTATAATAAAAGTAGTTGCTGAGAATGGATATACAAATAAAAAATATAAAATAGATGTATATAAGAGAAATGAACAAGAACAATTAAAAGCAGAAGAGGAGAAGGAAAAAGAATTAGAAGAATTAGAGCAAATATTACAGAAAAATAATAATGAAAATGTGAAATTAAGTATAGAAGAAATAGAAGGAAACATAGAAAATTTAGAAAAAGAAGAAATAAAGTCAAATTTATTTTTGATATCAATAATAACAATAGTATTGGCAATAGGCATATTTATAGCCATAAATAGAAAAAATAAACTGATAAAAAACAAAAAAACTATTTACGAGAAAAAATAAAATTGATATAATGAAAAATATAAAAACGGAGGTGATAAAATGAAATATAGATGTATAGCATGTGGATATATCTACGATGAAGAAGTAGAAGGAGTAAAATTTGAAGACCTAGCAGAAGATTGGGTTTGCCCTCTATGTGGAGTTGGTAAAGATATGTTTGAGAAGGTTGAAGAATAATAAGCTATAAAATAAAAGAGTTTTTGAAGGAA
Source organism: uncultured Clostridia bacterium (assembly GCA_963558115.1). Classification (GTDB taxonomy): domain Bacteria; phylum Bacillota; class Clostridia; order TANB77; family CAG-508; genus CAG-269. The sequence goes on along the minus strand of CAUWFY010000125.1, from coordinate 1,082 downwards.
AGGACTGTGAAATGATAGAAAAGACAGTTCTTTTTTTGTTCCAAAAAACAAGAACAAAAATTCGCGAAAAGCATTGAAAATATTTAGCGAATATGATATAAATAGAAGAAATAAAAGATGTTTCAATTATTTATAATTGGAAAAGGAGAGGATATATATGCCAAATAATTTAGTAAATACTACAGAAAAAGATTTTGAAAGCATTAAACATATAGATGAAAATGGAGTTGAATTTTGGTATGCTAGAGAACTAATGACAATGTTAGAATATAGCAAATGGGGGAATTTTGTTAAAGTAATTGACAAAGCAAAACAATCTTGCAAAAGTAGTGATATCAATATAATAGACCATTTTGCCGAGGTCGGCAAAATGGTGAAAGCAGGAGTGGCAGATAAGAAAATTGATGATTTGAAACTAACTAGATATGCATGCTATTTAATTGCACAAAATGGAGATAGTAGAAAAAAGACAATAGCACTTGCACAAACATATTTTGCAGTGCAAACTAGGAAACAAGAAATATCTAGGCAAGAATATGAACAATTAAGTGAAGATGAAAAGAGACTATACACAAGACAGAATGTAAAAGATAAAAATAAGTATTTATTTGATACGGCAAAATTAGCTGGTGTAAAAAATTACGGAAAATTTAATAATTATGGTTATAGAGGACTATATAACGGTGAAACAGCTAAAGATATTGCAGATAGAAAAGGAATATCAGAAAAAGAATTGGAGGAACTATGCCAGAAGATTTACCAACCCCAAATAAAAGTGCAAAATTAATAGAAAAGGAAAAAAATAGAAATTTAAATGTGCAGAATAAAAAAATGAATAAATAATAGAAAGATAAAGGTGAAATTCTTATATTGATAAAAAACAAAAAATAGTTAATAAAGAAGGAGGCAGAACATGGAACAAGATAGTGAATTAAAATTATTTGAAGATAAAAAAATTAGAGCAAGATGGAATGATGGACAAGAAAAATGGTATTTTTCAGTTGTAGATGTAGTAGCAGTATTAACAGATAATGATTATCAAGGTGGAAGAAAATACTGGAAAACATTAAAAATGAGGTTAA
>CAUWFY010000124.1:0-4324 GCA_963558115.1 uncultured Clostridia bacterium | reverse complement strand
AAGTAAAAAAACCAGAGACTATTAACTATAGAACACTAAAACCAGAAAAAGATGGACTATTCTGTGAAAGAATATTTGGTCCAACAAAAGACTGGGAATGTCATTGTGGAAAATACAAAAGGGTTAGATATAAAGGTATAGTATGTGACAGATGTGGTGTTGAAGTAACAAAAGCAAAAGTTAGAAGAGAAAGAATGGGACATATAGAACTTGCTGCACCAGTTGCACATATATGGTATTTCAAAGGAATTCCTAGTAGAATTGCTTTAATGCTAGACATTTCACCAAGAAATCTAGAAAAAATAATATATTTTGCATCATATGTAGTTATAGACAAAGGAACATCTGGATTAGAAAAATGTCAAGTATTAAATGAAAAAGAATATCATGAAGCAGTAGAAAAATATGGTAGAGGTTCATTTAGAGCAAGAATGGGAGCAGAAGCTTTAAGAGAACTACTTGAACAAGTAGATTTAGAGAAATTATCAGCTCAAATCAAAAAAGAACTACAAAATGCAAGTGAACAAAAAAGAGTAAAATTAGTAAAAAGATTAGACACAGTAGAAGCATTTAGAATTTCAGGAAACAGACCTGAATGGATGGTTATGAATGTTGTACCAGTAATTCCACCAGAACTAAGACCAATGGTACAATTAGATGGTGGTAGATTTGCAACATCAGACTTAAATGACTTATATAGAAGAGTTATAAACAGAAATAACAGATTAAAAAGATTATTAGAATTAGGTGCACCTGAAATAATTGTAAGAAATGAAAAAAGAATGTTACAAGAATCAGTAGATGCATTAATAGATAATGGAAGAAGAGGAAGACCAGTAACAGGAGCTGGAAACAGACCATTAAAATCTTTATCAGATTTATTAAAAGGAAAACAAGGTCGTTTCCGTCAAAACTTACTAGGAAAGCGTGTTGACTATTCAGGACGTTCAGTTATCGTAGTAGGACCAGAATTAAATATCTATCAATGTGGACTTCCAAAAGAAATGGCAATCGAATTATTCAAACCATTTGTAATGAAAGAATTAGTTGGAAGAGGAATAGCACAAAACATAAAAAATGCTAAAAGAATGGTAGAAAGATTAAAACCAGAAGTATGGGGAATATTAGAAGATGTAATAAAAGACCATCCAGTAATGTTAAACCGTGCGCCTACACTACACAGACTAGGAATTCAAGCATTTGAACCAGTATTAGTAGAAGGTAGAGCAATAAAACTTCACCCATTAGTTTGTGAAGCATTCAACGCTGACTTCGACGGTGACCAAATGGCTGTGCATTTACCATTATCACCAGAAGCACAAGCAGAATCAAGATATTTAATGCTTGCAACAAACAACTTATTAAAACCACAAGATGGTAAACCAGTTGCAGTACCTAGACTAGACATGATTCTAGGAAGCTACTACTTAACAATGGTATTAGATGGAGAAAAAGGTGAAGGAACATATTACAAAGACCCAGATGAAGCAATAATGGCCTTTGAAAACCATGATGTAGGAATTCATGCAAAAATATTTGTAAGAATTTCTAAAGAAATAGATGGAGAAATAAAAACTAAAAAGGTAGAAACTAGTGTCGGTAGAATTATCTTCAACCAAGGAATACCACAAGATTTAGGATTTATAGACAGAAAAGAAGATCCATTCCAATATGAAATAAGCTTCCCAGTAATGAAAAAATCAATGGGAACAATAATTGAAAGAGTAATAAGAACACATGGACTAACAGAATCAGCAGAAGTAATAGACTATATAAAAGCCTTAGGATTTAAATATTCAACACTTGCAGGTATCACATTCTCAATGAGTGATGTTCAAGTGCCAGAAGCTAAAAAAGGACTATTAAAAGAAGCTGACCAAATGATAGAAAATATCAGAAAACAATATGCAAGAGGTATCATAACAAATGATGAGCGTTATGGAGAAGTTATCAAAGTTTGGGAAAGCACAACAAATAAAGTTAGTAACGCAATGGAAGAAAACTTTGACGAATTAAACCCAATATATATGATGGTTAAATCAGGAGCCAGAGGTAACATGAGCCAATTAAGACAAATTGCAGGTATGCGTGGACTTATGGCTAGTACGACAGGTAAAGCAGTAGAAATACCAATTAAATCATCATTTGCAGAAGGACTAGACGCCTTAGAATACTTCATATCAGCCCATGGAGCAAGAAAAGGACTTTCAGATACAGCTCTAAGAACAGCTGACTCAGGATACTTAACAAGAAGATTAGTAGATGTATCACAAGACATAATAGTTAGAGAGCATGACTGTGGAACACATGAAGGAATCATGATATATGACATAAAAGACGGAAACCAAATAATAGAAAAAATGGAAGAAAGACTATTAGGAAGATATGTAGTTGAAGATGTATATAATCCAGAAACAAACGAATTAATAGTTGATAAAGACACAATGATAACAGAAGCAATAGCTGAACAAATAGTAAATGCAGGAATTGAAAAACTAGAAGTTCGTTCAGTACTTGGATGTAGATCAAAACATGGTGTATGTCAAAAATGTTATGGAATGGGATTAGCAAGAAGAGACTTAGTTTCAATAGGAGAAGCAATAGGAATAATTGCAGCACAATCAATCGGAGAGCCGGGAACACAGCTTACAATGAGAACTATCCACTCTGGTGGTGTAGCAGGTGTAGCAGATATTACACAAGGTCTTCCAAGGGTTGAAGAATTATTTGAAGCTAGAAAACCAAAGGGACTTGCAATCATATCTGAAATAGCAGGAAAAGTTAAAATCAAAGAAACAAAGAAAAAGAAAGAAGTTGTTGTTACAAGTTCTGATAATTCTAAAACATATACAATACCATTTGGTTCAAAAATGAAAGTAAGAGATGGAGACACTGTTGAAGTAGGAGAGCCACTAATCGAAGGTTCAGTAAATCCAGCAGAAATCCTTGCATTAAAAGGACCAGAAGGAGTATATGAATACTTAATTACAGAAGTACAAAAAGTTTATAGAAACCAAGGTGTTGATATAAATGATAAACACATCGAAGTAATCGGAAGACAAATGCTTAAAAAAGTAAGAGTTGAAGATAATGGAGATACAGATATGTTCCCAGGAGCATTAGTTGATATGTATGACTTTGAAGACAAAAACAACGAAGCTACTGCCGAAGGAAAAAGACCAGCAACAGGAAAGAGAGTACTACTTGGAATTACAAAAGCTTCATTAGCAACAGAAAGTTTCTTATCAGCAGCATCATTCCAAGAAACAACAAGAGTTCTTACAGAAGCAGCTGTAAAAGGAAAAGTAGACGATTTAGTAGGATTAAAAGAAAATGTTATAATTGGTAAATTAATTCCAGCAGGAACAGGAATGCAAAGATATCAAGACTTACACATTAATACAGAGAAGAAATTAGAAGAAGTTGCAGATATTGAAGAGATTAATAGTTAATTTTTAGAAATGAGAAAAAATATTAGAAAAGTGTTAAGAAGCTATAATTAGTAATGAGCTTAAAAATTTCTTTTTATGAATTTGAAATCTGAAATGAGTGAATAAAATATGGCAAAGTCACTTTTCTAATATATGTATAAAAATTATAAAAAGGAAGAAAGTCTATGAATAAAACTAAAGAAGACAAAGGAATAAAAAGTAAAAAGAAAATAAATAATAAAAAAAATAATTCAAGAAGAATATTAATTTCAATTGTAACTATTCTACTTTTAGTAATAATAGGAATATCAATATATTTTATTTTAAAAAACAATAAAAATATTGATGAATTAGATAATAACTTAGAAGAAAATAATCAAGAAAAAAGTGCATCATTAATTAATTATGAAAATATGAATAATGTTGAATTAATTGATGGAAAAAAGAAAAATAATTCAAAGGCTTTATTAGAAGAAAAAAATTTTAAGGGACTTAAAGTAAAAGATATCAAGTTAGAAGAAATAAGAGGAACTACAAATTTTAGTGCAAAACTCGAAAATAATACAGATGATGATTTTAAAAGTTGTATAATTGTTCTTATTTTTACAAATGAAGACGGAACAGAGTATGCAAGACTAGAAGGCTCAATAGCTGATATTCCTAAAGGAAAAAGTACGGTTTTAGATGCTAGTACAACTTCTGATTTGACGAATGCTTTTGATTTTAGAATTGAAGAAATTTAAATATTAAATAAATATCTTGTATTAAAAAATATCTCTTATTTATTATATTTTGTGTATAATAAATAAGAGACATTCAATTATTGGAAATTACTATAAAAAAAGTTTTAAATGGAGATGATGTAAGTTTTCTAACAAGTGCCATCAAGGACT
>CAUWFY010000123.1:0-4339 GCA_963558115.1 uncultured Clostridia bacterium | reverse complement strand
AGATGAAATCAATGAATTTTTACACCAAGAAATTACTTGGGACCAAGTACATGATTTCTTATTCCAAGACATTACATTTGGAAGAAAAAAAGAACAATTATAATATTATAATGTATATTTATAATAAAAAAATATTTGTGTTTTAATAAAGAAAAAAGTTTTTCAAAGTTATATTTAATAATATGACATTGAAAAACTTTTTTCTTCTTGATTTTGGCGATTTTTGGAATCGGAGATGATTTTGGGGTCGGAGACAAAAATCAGAAGCAGCTGATTTTTGTCTCCGACCCCAAAATCATCTCCGACTCCCAAATCTCATTGCCCAAAAATTTCAAAATTTCGCAAAAAAATCTTCAAAATCATTTTCAAATTTGTGAATTTTTAGTGAAAGATTTAAAAATGTATAGCAGAATTAATAAAGATATGATATACTTTGAAAAGCTAAATTTAATAATAAATGAGAATTTATAATTGAGAATAAAAGGAGGAGAAGAGACAAAATTGTATAATAAAAAAGGATTACAAAAGTCTCTTGAAATATAATGGCAAAAAGTAAAACTATTTTTGTGTGTAGTGAATGTGGAAATGAGTCAAGTAAATGGTTGGGAAAATGTCCAGCTTGTAATAGTTGGAATAGTTTTTATGAACAAAAAATAATTGAGAGTAAAAATAGCTCATTAAAAGATAAAAGTCAAAGTAATAATAAACCACAAAAATTAAATTCCTATGAAGCCAAAGAAACATTGAGAACATCTACTGGATTCGGAGAACTAGATAGAGTTTTAGGTGGTGGATTAGTAAAAGGTTCTTTGGTATTACTAGGAGGAGAACCGGGAATTGGAAAATCAACTTTAATACTTCAAATTTGTGATAAAGTAAAAGGTGAAGGAAAAGTTTTGTATGTTTCAGGAGAGGAATCAGCAGAACAAATAAAGTTAAGGGCTGACAGGTTAGGTATAAATAATGATGATATTTTATTTTTAGGAGAAACTGACATAGATATAGTAAATCAAGCAATTATTGAGATAAATCCTAAATTAGTAATAATAGATTCAATACAAACAATGTATTCAGAAGAGATAACAGCTGCTGCACGGAAGTGTTAGTCAAGTAAGAGAAATAACATCTCAGGTTATGAGAGTTTGTAAATCTAGAGCTATAACAACAATAATCATTGGACATGTAACAAAAGAAGGAAATATTGCAGGACCAAGAGTATTAGAACATATGGTAGATACAGTTTTATATTTAGAAGGTGAAAGATATTTTTCATACAGAATATTAAGAGGAGTAAAAAATAGATTTGGTTCAACAAATGAAATAGGAATGTTTGAAATGCAGGAAGAAGGTATGTGTGAAATAGTAAATCCGTCAGATATACTAATTTCAGAAAGAGATGACAATCCAGCAGGTTCATGCATTATATCAGCTATGGAAGGAACAAGACCTGTACTAATAGAATTACAAGCATTAACTTCTCAAAGTGTTTTTGGAATACCAAAAAGAGCAGCAAATGGAATAGATTATAATAGAGTAGCATTGTTATTAGCAGTTCTTGAAAAAAAGGCAGGAATGATGTTAGGAGGACAAGATGTATATTTGAATTTAGTAGGTGGAATAAAAATTAATGAGCCATCAATAGATTTAGGAATAGTAATTTCAACAGCATCAAGTTTTAAAAATATTGCAATTCCAAAAGATATGGTAATAATGGGAGAAGTTGGATTAACTGGAGAAGTAAGAAGAATTAATTTAGTAGAAAAAAGAATAAAAGAAGCAGAAAAATTAGGATTTAAAACTTGTATTATTCCAGAAAGTAATAAAAAGGTATTGAAAGAACAATATAAATTAGATATAATAGGCGTTAAGAATATAAATGAAGCGATGAAAAAGATAGGATTGAAATAAAATTCAAAACTCCATAAAAATAAGGAGGAAAAATTGAAAAAAAGTAAAGAAGAAAACATTACATCAGTTTTAAAATTAATAGCTCCAGGAACTCCAATAAGAGATGGATTAGAAAATATATTAAGAGCTAAAACAGGAGCATTATTATTAATAACAGACAATAGTGAAATACTAAAAGAAATTGTAGATGGTGGATTTACAATAAATGAAGAATACACATCTTCAAAATTATATGAACTTGCAAAAATGGATGGAGCCATTGTATTGAGTGGAGATATGAAAAGAATCCTTTATGCAAATGCACAATTAATTCCATCACATGAAATAATAACAACAGAAACAGGAACAAGACATAGAACAGCAGAAAGAACTGCAAAACAGACAGGAGAACTAGTTATAAGTATATCACAAAGAAGAAATATAATAACAGTATTTAAAGGAAATGACAGATATGTCTTAGAAGATACAGAAGTAGTCTTAAACAAAGCTAATCAAGCAATTCAAACACTAGAAAAATATAAAAAAGTATTTGATAATAAACTAAACATATTGAACGAATATGAATTTAATGATATAGTAACATTACAAAATGTAATACTTGCAATACAAAGAGCAGAAATGGTAATGAGAATAGTAGATGAAATTCAAAGACAGATATATGAACTAGGAAATGACGGAAGACTAGTAAAAATGCAGTTAGAGGAACTAATAGGTGGACTAGAAAAAGAAGAAAAACTAATAATAAAAGATTATCTAGTAGCAACTAAAAAGAAGAATACACCAGAAAAAGTAATAGAAAAACTAGAAGAATTAGAATATGAAGAATTATTAAAAGAATCAGTAATAGCAAAATTGTTAGGATATGAATACTTTGACAATTATGATGAAGTAGGAGTATATCCAAAAGGATATAGAATACTTAGTAAAGTACCACGAATGCCATCAAATATAGTAGAAAACTTAGTAGAATCATTTAAATCATTTCAACACATATTAGCAGCAGATATTGAAAGTTTAGATGATGTTGATGGAATAGGAGAGGTAAGAGCAAGAACAATAAAACAATCATTAAAAAGAATGCAAGAACAATTTGTATTTGATAATATTATTTGATGTAAAATTAAGAAAGAAGATAACAAGTAAGATATAAACTAAGGTATTAGAACATTAAGTATACTATAAAGAAATAAAATGGCTTAAAATGTAAGATTAAAACATTGTAATATAAAAAATTAGTAAAGTAGATGATTTTTGTCTCCGACCCCAAAATCATTTTAATAAAAAAAGAAAGGAAGATTAGTGAAAATGAAAAAAACAAAAAATATCATTTGGATAATAGCATTAATTTTGGTAATAATATTAATAGGAGTAGTTGCATATGGATATTATAAAAATGCAACAATGGAAGTAAAAAATCCAATAGTGACAATGGAAGTAGAAAATTATGGAACAATAAAAATGGAATTATATCCTGAAAATGCACCTGAAACAGTAGCAAATTTTATAACATTAGCAAATAGAGGATTTTATAATGGATTAACTTTTCACAGAATAGTAAAAGACTTTATGATACAGGGAGGAGATCCAAAAGGAGATGGAACTGGAAGTGCTAAGATATCAGACTTAAAAGATGGAGGAGAAGAAACAGCATATTCAATAAAGGGAGAATTCATTTCAAATGGAGTAAATAACAAATTAAAATTCGAAGAAGGAACAGTTGCAATGGCAAGATCTGATTATACCAGCTATTCACCATCATTAGCAGAAGAATCATATAATTCAGGAAGTTCACAGTTCTTTATAATGACAAAAGAAAATCCATCACTAAATGGACAATATACATCATTTGGAAAAGTAATAGAAGGAATGGATGTTGTACATAAAATAGAAAATGCAGAAGTAAAAGTAGCAGATAATAGTGAAGAAACAGGAAATACAGAAGTAAGTACACCTGTAAATCCACCAAAAATAGCATCAATAAAAGTAGAAACAAATGGTGTAGAATATGGATTACCAAAAACATTGACACCATTTGATTATATGAGTTGGTTATATAAACAATATGGAATAGATCCAAGTACATTGCCAACAGGAGAGTAAAGTTAAATGTTTAATGAGTATATAAAAAGCAAATGATAAATAAAATTAAAATAACAAATTTGTAAAGATTAATAGAATTGAAGATGTTGTTTGAATTTATACAAAAAAATAACTTATAATGTATATAAATCTTAAGATAAATATGAAAAATAAGCAAATAGGAAATATAATAATAAAAAATTAACGAAAAAAATAAAAAAATCCACAAAATAAGTTGACAAATGGGGAGGAATAGGTTAAAATATTAAATGTGCTCAAGGTAACGGTGCACATACGCATGGTGGATGTAGCGTAGTTGGTTAACGCGCCAGTTTGTGGCACTGGAGACCGT
>CAUWFY010000122.1:0-4422 GCA_963558115.1 uncultured Clostridia bacterium | reverse complement strand
GAACCTCAGCCTTCCAAGCTGATGACGTGGGTTCGATTCCCACTACCTGCTCCAAATTTTACTCCCACGAAGTGGTATAAAGAATCAATGGAAACATTGATTTTTAATTTTTTATATGGTATAAACTATATGAGTAGTTCTCAAGAAACTTTTGAAGCCTTGAGACATTTTAATATTATAGAAGGGAGAAAATTTTATATGGAGAAATTAAATAAAAACGAAGAGCCCCAAATACTTGTTTCAAAAGTACAACACATTTTAGAATGGACTAAAACAAAAATATATTTAGATACTAATTCAGACAAGGCTAAAAATAGAATTGTACGAAGAGGAGAAGTTTATAAATGCAATTTTGGTATTGGTATAGGTTCAGAAATGCAAAAGGAAAGACCTTGTGTAATAATTCAAAGTGATGTGGGCAATATAAATTCAAGTAATGTTATAGTTGCACCAATAACACATACAGCAAAACCAATTCCATCAATGGCACATATTATAAGCCAAAAAGATAATAATGGAATAACAATACTTGATGGACAAGTAAATCTTTCAAATGTTCAAACTGTTAGTAAAGCAAGATTAGGAAACTACATAACAAAACTTTCAAAAGAAGATATAAGCAATATAGATAATGCATTATATGTAAGTTTAGGATTGATGAAAAATATAAAGAAATACGAAGAAAAAATTGAAAATTTGAATAAATACATAAAAAAACTAAAAGAAAATTAACAAGTAGAGATATATAATTTGACATTTAATAAGATAAATGATAAAATTAAATTACAAATATGTTGTTTTCATCAAAACAATAGTAACATCTAACAAACATGAAAATCTTTTAAGATTTTTAGTATTATGAATATTTTTAAGCTTTTAGCATAGACTAATAGCACAAATATGTTGTAGGTTTTAACCTATAATAGTATTACAGGAAAGTTGAGTAACATCAATTTTCCTTTTTATTTCACAAAAAAATACTATTCATTATATGTATTTACAGAACAAGGAATAAAGATGATTTCAGCAATATTAAAAAGTGAAATTGCTATAAATGCTTGTACGAAAGGAGAAAATAGTATATCAATAAAATATACTATAAAAATAAATATGGAAATAAAAGAAATAACAATAAATTCAAATCAAGATAATTTACCTATAAGCATAGCTATGATTATACCTGATACTGAAATAAAAGGAATATTTCAAATTTCTCACGGTATGGCAGAACATAAAGAAAGATATTATGACTTTATGAAATATTTATCAAGTAATGGATATATAACCATAATAAACGACCACAGAGGACATGGAAAAAGTGTCAAAAGTAACGAAGACTTAGGATTTTTTTATGATAATAATGCTGAATTCATAGTGGAAGATTTGCATCAAATAACTAATTATATAAAAAATAAATATCCAGATAAAAAGATTATTTTATTTGGACATAGCATGGGGTCTTTAGTTGTAAGAAAATATATAAAAAAATATGATGCAGATATACACAAATTAATAGTATGTGGTTCACCAAGTAATAATCCATTTACAAATATAGCAATATTTATAGCTAACGTACTAGAAAAAATAAAAGGAAATAAATATAGAAGTAAATTTATACAAAATTTAGCATTTGGAAGTTATAATAAGAACTTAGAAAATGCAAAATCAATAAATTCATGGATATGTGCAAATGAAGAAACAGTAAAAGAATATGATAAAGACTCATTATGTGGATTTATATTCACATTAAACGGATTTAAAAATTTATTTAAACTTGTAAAAGATGTATATAGTAAAAAAGATTGGAAGAAAAATAATAAAAAATTACCAATATTTTTTATTGCAGGAGAAAAAGACCCAGTTATAATAAATAAAAAGGAATGGATTAAAAGTCAAGAATTCTTGAAAAAATTAGGATACGAAAATATAGAAGGAAAGTTATATCCTAATTTAAGACATGAAATATTGAACGAAGAAGAAAACATAAAAATATACGAAGATATATCAAATTTTATAATATAAATAGCATAAATAATTAATTACGTGATGACAATTATAAATTAGAATAAGTTTAAAATACTTTTATAAAGAAAAAATATATTGAAATTATTAAAAAAGTAAAGGATAGAAGTAGGAGATACTAAATTCTAACCTTTACTTTTATTGCAATAAGATAATATTATTAAAAGTATATATTAATTAAAACTATACATATAAATTAATAAAAGAAAATAAAAATAATAAATAATGCATAAATAGTTGATATTTTTGAAAAATTAATATAAAATCAATAAAGACAAAAGGAGGAAGCAAATGATAACTTTAGAAGATGTTAGAAAAAACGAGGAAGTAGAGGCACTTATAAAAGGTGCACAAAAACAACTAGATGGTTTAGGATATACAGAACACAGTCATAGACATATTTCCATAGTTTCAAAAAGAGCAGGAGATATATTAGAAAAACTAGGATATTCAGAAAGAACAGTAGAGCTTACAAGAATAGCAGGATATTTACATGATATAGGAAATTGTGTAAACAGAGTTGATCATGCACATAGTGGAGCAATAATGGCATACAACATTTTAAAAGATATGGGAATGCCGGTAGAAGAAAGAACAGAGATAATGATGGCGATAGGAAATCATGATGAAAAAACAGGAACAGCAGTAAGTGACATATCAGCAGCAATAATATTAGCAGACAAGTCAGATGTTCATAGAAATAGAGTGACAAATAAAAATTTATCGACATTTGATATACATGATAGAGTAAATTATGCAGTAACAGATGCAGAATTAAATTTAGATGCTGAGCAAAGAAAAGTCATTTTAAATTTAACAATAGATACAAAATTATGTCCAGTATTAGATTATTTTGAAATATTTATGGATAGAACAATGATGAGCAAATATGCAGCAAAATATTTAAAAATTTGGTTTGAACTAGTAATAAACAATACAAAATTATTATAATGGAGGAATAAAAATGAAGAAAGTAAAAATATTAACAATAGTATTAGTAATTGTATTAATATCTATGATAAGTGCATTTGGACTATATGGAAAAGTGCAAAATAGAATGGAAGATAAAGTTAAAGACTATAAATATTCAATGGACTTAAATGGTGCTAGAAATATAAGATTAACAGTAAATACAGACAGTAACGAAGTAATAAAAGATTCAGAAGGAAAAACAGTAGAAACAGAAGAGGAATTAACAGAAGAGCAATTAAAAGAAAAAGGTTATACTAAAGAAAAAATAGCCAACAATTTGCCAGAAGTATTAACAATAGAAAATTATAAAAAAGTAAAAGAAGTAATACAAAATAGATTAGAAGAACAAAATATTGAAGAATATAGTGTAAGTGTTAATGATACAAATGGTGAAATTTTAATACAAATACCTGAAAAAACAGATACAGATAAAATTGTTAGCAATTTAAATTCAGTAGGTAAATTTCAAATTATAGATAGTGAAACTAAAGAAGTATTAATGGATAATAAGGATTTAAAAATTGCAAAAGTAATGTATGGAGCTAGTTCTACACAAACAAATGGAACAACAGTATATTTAGATATACAATTCACAAAAGAAGGAACTAAAAAACTTGAAAATATAAGTAGCACATATAAAAAAGTAGAAGAATCAGAAGAGAAAAGTAATAATGAAACAAGTGATAATAATACTTCAAATAATGAAGTAAAAGATGCTACAACTGATAACGAATCAAGTAATACAAAAGAAAAACAAATAACTATGAAAATAGATGAACAAGAAATAATGACAACAAGTTTTGAAGAAACTATAAAAACAGGAGAACTACAATTAACTGTAGGAGCTAATTCAACTGATACAAAGACATTGCAAGAAAATGTTGAACAAGCAGGAAACATGGCAAGCATATTAAATTCAGGAAATATGCCAATAAAATATGACATCAGCCAAAATGAATATATATTATCAGATATTACATCACAAGATTTACAATATGTAAAATTGGCAATAATAATAGCAATTGCAGTAGCTATAATTATATTAGTGATAAGATTTAAAATGAATGGATTATTAGCAGGAATTTCATTTATAGGATTCACAGCAATTTATAACATTTTACTAAAATACACAAATGTTACACTATCAATTCAAGGAATATTTGGAATTGCAATAATATTAGTATTATCATATATATTTATTAATATGATATTAACAAAAATAAAAAATAATAAAGAAAAAATGACAAAAGAAGATATAAATAAATCAACAAAAGAAAGCTATAAAGAATTTTTCATTAAAATTATACCTATATGTATAGCAGTAGTAGTATTCTGCTTTACAAATTGGATGGCAATTAGTAGTTTTGGAATGGTAATGTTCTGGGGAATAACATTGATGGCAATATGGAACTTATTAACCATAGCATT
>CAUWFY010000121.1:0-4457 GCA_963558115.1 uncultured Clostridia bacterium | reverse complement strand
CTCCTATTCCTTCAATTGTTCCTGCTATAAATATTGTTGCTATTGTAATTAAAAACGGAAATCTTCCATTACAAGGTACTAAATTATTTGTTATTATAGCAATTAGTCTCTCTCTTGGTGAGTTTATTATTCTACATCCTGTTACTCCACAGGCATTACAACCAAATCCCATGCACATAGTAATCATCTGTTTTCCTGAACAACAAGCTTTCTTAAAAAATCCATCCATATTAAAGGCTATTCTGGGTAAATACCCTAAATCTTCTAAAATAGTAAATAATGGGAAAAATATTGCCATAGGTGGAAGCATTACAGAAACTACCCATGTTAAAGTTTGATAAACTCCTAATATTAACATATCAGATAGCCAATTGGGGCAATTTATATATGTTGCAAAATTTATTAATTTTTCTTGAAATTTACTAAACAGATCAAATAAAAATTGTGATGGATAATTTGCTCCTACAATTGTAAGCCAAAATATTAGTCCTAGAAAAAGTATCATTATCGGAATACCATATTTTTTTGAAGTTAGTATTTTATCTATTTTCCTATCTCTTTCTGAATAATTTTTATCTTCAAAAACACATACTTTTTTAGAAATTTTTTCTGCTGTTTCTACTATTTTTGAAATTATTATATCCTTGTAATTTGTATTAAAATTATTTTCCTTGAAATTTCCTCTACTCATATTTTTTGCTAATGTATTTTCCTCTTCTATTTTCGTAGATGCTTTTTTCATATTTACTTCTTCTGTATTTACTTTTTCCATATTATCTTTTTCTGTATTTTCTTTTCCCATATCATCTATTATCTCTTGTATCATTTTATCTTCTAAAATCTCTACTCCCAAATTTTTTTCAATAGATTTTATAATTTTTTCTTCGCCATCTATAATTTTTAAACTAATCCATCTGTACATATTTTCCTTTAAATAATATTTTTCTTTTAATACATTTGTCAATTTTATAATTATATTTTCTATGTTTTCTTGATATATTACTCTTTTAGGTATTATATCTATTTTATTTTCGCAAGCCTTTTTTATAGTCTCTAATAATTTATCTAATGTTCTTTTATCTCTTGCAATAGTTCCTACAACAGGTATTCCTAATTCAGCTGATAATTTTTTCAAATCTACTTTTATTTTTTTCTTTTTAGCTTCATCTAAAAGATTTACACATAATATTACATTATCTGTTATCTCCATTATTTGAAATACAAAATTAAGATTTCTTTCTAAAGTTGTTGCATCTACAACAACTACTGTTGCATCTGGATTTCCAAAACATATATAATCTCTAGCTATTTCCTCTTCTTCTGAATTTGACATTATAGAATATGTACCAGGAAGGTCTATAAATGTATATTTTTGTTCTTTGTACATACATTCACCTGTTGCATTTGCTACTGTTTTTCCTGTCCAATTTCCTGTATGTTGGTGCATTCCTGTTAAATTATTAAATATTGTTGACTTCCCAACATTGGGATTTCCTGCTAATGCTATTTTATATTCATATTTTTGTTCTAATTTTTTTTGTTTTTTATTTAAATTTTTCTGTGTTTGCTTAATATTATTTATTTTGTAATCTACATTTTTTTCTTCTTGTTTTGTTTTTTTATTATCTAAATTCTTTTGTAACTTTTTAAATTTATCCATTTTGTATTTTGCCATTTTTTCTTCTTTACTTATATTTTTTAATGTATTACTTTTTTGTAAAATATTAGTAAAATTCATTCTTGCCTCCCATAATAATATTTAGATTTTTAATAAAGGCTAATCTATAACCTATTATTTATGCTTACCTATAGCTTTCAAATTATTATTCTATTTTTCTTTAATTTATATTTCAAGACTTATATTCTCAGCATCTTCTTTTCTTATCGCTATTAAACTACTTCTAAATTCATAAGCTCTTGATCCATTTGATGGACTAACTAAAACAGGTTTTACTTTCGTTCCTTTTACTAATCCTAAATCTAGTAATCTCCTTTTTGTATTTTCTTCTCCTACAATATTATTTACTATTCCATATCTATTAATTGGTAATAAACTTAAATCTTTTATCTGCATTTATTTTCCCTCCTTTATGTCTACTATTATATTATTCTAAATCCAATAATTAGTTACAAATAAAAAATACTAAAATACCATAAATTTTAAATAATTAGCTTTTACTTTTATAAAAAATAATATATAATCATAATGCATATATAATTTATAGTTCTTATTTTCATATTTTCTATAAATAACATAAGCAATTACAAGTTATTAATTAATATTTGTATGCATCATATATGTATTAAATATAGTTTGATACATATAATTTTATAGGAGGATTATATTATGCAAAAAAAATATAAAGTAGCAATTGTAGGTGCTACTGGTCTAGTAGGTAGAACTGCCTTAAAAGTTCTAGAAGAAAAAGACTTTTCTAATGTCCAATACACTTTATTTTCGTCAAAAAAATCTGCTGGAACTAAATTAGAATTCTTAGGAACTAACTATATTATTCAAGAATTAACGGAAAGCTCTTTTGAGACAGGATTTGATTATGCAATTTTTTGTGCTGGAAGCGAAACATCAAAAAAATATATTCCTATCGCAGTTTCAAAAAAATGTATATGCATAGATAATAGTAGTTTTTATAGAATGCATTCTGAGATTCCTTTAGTTGTTCCAGAAGTAAATCCTGATGATATTTATAATAACTCAGGAATTATTGCCAATCCAAATTGTTCAACAATTCAAGCAGTTGTTCCTTTAAAACCTTTAGATGAAAAATATGGAATTAAAAGAATTGTTTATTCTACATATCAAGCAGTTTCTGGAGCTGGTCGTGAAGGAATTGAAGATTTAAAAAATGGCTATGAAGGCTTTGAACCTAAAAAATTTCCTTATCCTATTTTTAATAACTGTTTACCTCAAATAGATGTATTTATGGATGATGGTTATACAAAAGAAGAACACAAAATGATTAATGAAACAAGAAAAATTTTACACAAGCCTGATTTACCTATAACAGCCACCACTGTTCGAGTACCAGTAATTAACTGTCATAGTGAATCAATTAATATTGAATTGGAAAAAGATTTTGATATTTATGATGCAAAAATTCTTCTTCAAAATTTTCCGGGAATTATAGTTGTAGATGATTTAGACAAAAATTATTATCCCATTGCAACAAAAGCTGATGGTTATGATGAAGTATTTGTTGGAAGAATCAGACGAGATTTTAGTGTAAAAAATGGACTTAATTTATGGGTAGTTGCTGATAACCTTAGAAAAGGTGCTGCAAGTAATGCTATTCAGATTTTAGAAAAATTGATAGAAAATTCTTAGAAAGTTAAAATTAAAACTCAAAATATTACTAAAAATTCAAATAATTTATGAGCTTGTAATATAAAAGTAGCAATAAATATTATATGAATAAAAAATAAAATAACTTTTAAAAATTACTTATTTTTGCTATATATAAAAACAACAAAAACTGATATTTATATTTTAATATTAAGATATAAATATCGGTTTTTTTAATTATTCATATTCTTGTTTTCTTTAATTCTTTATTTAATTTTCATATATGAAACTATAAATTTTAATTATACATTCTTCCAAAACCAGTCTAAACTGTTATCCACACTTTTTATTCCCATTTTTTTAGCTTCCATATCGTCCACCCATAGATATGAGAAAAATGATATTAAAATAAACACAAAATCTATAGCTATACATTTCCCTAAAACTACTGATAAATATTTTAACTCTTCAGGCAATGTAACTAATTGTAACACTTGTAGTATTAATAAAGTTATATATGAAAACAATACAATTCCTGATATATAGCTTTTCTTTAACTCTTGTGATAAAAATATTAATAAAATTGTTGCTGCAAGCATTAACAATAATGTAAATGGATTTGAGATATCAAAAACAAACACTTCGCTTCCCCCTATTCTTCTTATGTTATGTTTATATTTTAACATTTATAAATTCTTTATTCAATTTTATTCACATTACAGTTATTTTACATTTTTATTACAATTTATTTTCTATCAAATTAGCTATTTCTTGAGCTTTTTTAGTTATATATTCTTGGTTTTCGCCTTCAATCATTACTCTAACTAATGGCTCTGTTCCTGATGGTCTTATTAAAACTCTTCCATTTCCAGCAAATTCTTTTTCTAATTTATTGATTGCATCATTTATTTCTTTATCTTCCTTATATTGATATTTTTTATCAGAATTAACTTTTGCATTCACTAATATTTGTGGATATAGTTTTACCATATCAGATAATTCAGAAGCTTTTTTTCCTTCTTCTAATATTGTTTGGATTAACATTAATGATGTTAATATTCCATCTCCTGTTGGATTATAGTCTAATAAAATCACATGTCCTGATTGTTCTCCACCTAGATTGAATCCATCTTTTAACATTTCCTCTAAAACATAT
>CAUWFY010000120.1:0-4470 GCA_963558115.1 uncultured Clostridia bacterium | reverse complement strand
TCCTGTTCAATACAGAATTCATTCCCAAAATGTTGCTTAATACTAAATCAAAAAATGTCCAATTTTTTGGGTTCAGTACAAAATTACAGATGTGTTTTTTTATTGGTTTATTCGCTCTTACTCAAAATTATTACTAATGCTATAATTAAGGTAATTGCTATGATAGTAGTTCCAAGTAGTGCATAATATAATAAATGAATTATTGATATTAAATATCCTGTTTCTATCATGAGCCTCACCTCCTTATTGGAGGCAAACCACATCTGCTTATTCTCATTTCCTATGAATACTAATATATAACAATATTTATCAAAATACAAGCGAACAAAACAAATTTTTAGAAATTTAATATATTATATATTCTTCTTGCTATTTGATAAAACTAAATAAAAATAATGTATATTATATATTGTATAAAAATAAGTAATATACATTATTTTAATATTTTATATAGCTTTACATATTTTATAAAATTATTAAAATTATTTAAAAAATATTCTACTTCATTTAATGATTTTATTGTATTGTTTTTATACAATTTAAAATTAAAACTTTTTTTCGAATTTTGCTGTTTTATATTTTTTTTACAAAATTGATTAGTATTAATTTTTATCACCTTCTAAATATTTATTATTATATAATATGAAACCGAGTTAGTTATGTTAACATGTTATAAGAAATAATTCATATAATATAAACAAAAAATATTATGAATAGCCAAAAAAATTTTTAATATAAAAAATAAAAATGTAGAAAATAAACAAAAAAGATAGTATAATAATAACTGAAAATAAAGAAAAGAGTGAAAAAATGAATATAGAATTAAAAAAAGATGAAAGAATAGATGATTTAGAAATAAATAATTTAAAAATAATTCAAAATAAAGATGGATTTTGTTTTGGAATTGATAGTATATTGCTATCAGATTTTGCAAAGAACATAAAAAATAATTCAACAGTTTTAGATTTAGGAACAGGTACAGGAATTATTCCAACTTTATTATGTGCAAAAACTAAATTAAAAAAAGTTATTGGAATTGAGATACAAGAAGAAGTTTATGATATGGCAAAAAGAAGTATAAAATTAAATAAATTAGAAAATAAATTCGAAATTATAAACGAAAATATTATAAATTTGAATAATATTTTTGAAAAAAATAGTTTTGATGTAATAGTCTCAAATCCACCATATAAAAAAAATAATTCAGGTATTAAAAATGAAGATGAAAGAAAATTAATTTCACGACATGAGATAAAAGCCGAATTAAAGGATTTTATAAAAATTTCAAAAGATATGTTAAAAGATAAAGGTGAATTATATTTAGTACATAGACCAGAAAGAGTAGTAGACATTTTATCTTTAATGAGAGAAAATAAAATAGAACCAAAAATAATTAGATTTGTTTTCTCAAATAAGAATGTAGAACCTAAATTAGTATTAATAAAAGGAGTAAAAAATTCAAGACCTTTTTTAAAGGTAGAAAAAAATTTATATATTTATAATGAAGATGGGGGATATACTGATGAAATAAAAAAGATATATAATAAATAAAAAATATTATAAATAATTAAAAAAAATAAATAAAAAATAATTTAGAAAAACAAATAAAAAATTAATTAATAAGTAATTAAAAAAATAAATAATAAAATATTTTAAAATAATTGTAGAAAGAGAGATATACATGGAAGAAATAAAAAAAGGTCATTTATATATAGTAGCAACACCAATAGGAAATTTAGAAGATATAACTTTAAGAGCAATTAATACATTAAAGAATGTAGATATAATAGCAGCAGAGGACACAAGGCACACTTTAAAATTATTAAATCATTTTGAAATATCTAAGCCATTAATAAGCTATCATAGGCATAACGAAGATACTAAAACAGAAGTATTAATTAAAGAATTAATTAATGGAAAAGATATTGCTTTAGTTTCAGATGCTGGTACACCAGGGATTTGTGATCCAGGTGAAGAAATCATAAAAGAATGTATAGAACAAAATATAGAAGTTATTCCAATACCAGGGGCTTGTGCAATGATAAATGCATTAATATGTTCAGGAATTTCTACTAAAGAATTTATATTTATAGGTTTTTTACCACTAAATAAGAAATTAAGAAAAGAGAAATTAGAAGAAATACGAAAAGCAAATAAAACTCTAATATTGTATGAAGCACCACATAAATTAGAAAGTACATTAAAAGATTTACAACCTATTTTAGAAGACAGAAAAATAGTATTAGCTAGGGAAATAACAAAAATTCATGAAGAATTTATACGAGGAGATATAAATTTTTTAATAGAAAAATCAAAAGAAATAAAAGGTGAAATAGTTTTAATAATTGAAGCTAATAACAAAAAAGAAGAAAATGAATTATTAAATTTAAGTTTAGAAGAACATTTTAAATATTATGAAAATAAAGGATTAGAAAAAAAAGAAATTATTAAAAAAATTGCTAAAGACAGAAATGTAAATAAAAACGAAATATATAAAAATTTTATATAAACATAAAAAAGGTATCCAATTGGAGGATACCTTATCAATTTATTATTTAACTGGTTTTAATTTACCAATTTTTTGTGAACATTCTTCACATATCAATTTGTCATTATAAGTAACTAAACCAGTAGTATTACCACAAAAAATACAATTAGGCTCAAATTTTCTTAATACGATAGAAGAGCCATCTACATATATTTCGATAGGATCTTTTTCTGCTATGTTAAATTGATTTCTTATTTCAATTGGAATAACAACTCTACCTAGTTCATCCATTTTTCTAACAATCCCTGTTGACTTCATATTTTCATCCTCCTTAAAAAGTTATTTTACAATCATCATACACATAATATATCATAAATAAAAATACAGGTCAATTAAAGTAATAAAAAAAATTCACTTTGAATAAAATTATTTAGGTGATTGTAATGTTAAACTTAGTTTGGCCAATTTTTATAATAATATCATTTACATATGCAATTTTCTCAGGCAATTTAGAAAAATTAAATGCATCAATTTTTGATAGTACAGAAAGTGCAATTAATTTATCCTTAACAATGTTAGGGACAATGTGTTTATGGAATGGAATTATACAAATAGCGAGTAATACAAGAATTGTTGAAAAATTATCAAAAATTTTGAATCCATTAATTAGGTTTCTATTTCCAGAAATTAAAAATAAAGAAATTGAAAAAGAAATATCAATGAATATGATTTCAAATATTTTAGGACTAGGAAATGCAGCAACACCATTAGGGCTAAAGGCAATGAAATCAATGCAGGATGAAAATGAAGATAAAGAGGTTTTAAGTAATTCAATGCTAATGTTAATTGTTATAAATACAGCATCAATTCAAATTATACCAACAACAGTAATAGCAATAAGAACATCATTAGGCTCTAAAAATCCTACTTCAATAGTTTTCCCAGTATGGATAGCAACAATTGCAGCAGCTATTGCAGGAATTTTTATGACTAAACTATTAATAAAGATGGATAAAAAAGAATAAAAAGGGGAAAAAAGAGTGAAGGTACTTAATTATATATCTAATTTAGCAATGCCATTAATAATTTTGATTATAGTTTTTTATTCATTAGTAGAAAGAAAAAAAGCATTTGATATATTTTTAGATGGAGCAAAAGATGGATTAAATATCGTTTTAAATATTTTTCCTACATTAATAGGATTGTTTGTGGCAATAGGAGCTTTAAGAAGTTCTGGAATATTGGATTTAATAATTAATTTTGTTACACCAATTTTAGATATTTTAAATTTCCCAAGTGAAATAATGCCATTAGCAATATTAAGGCCAATATCTGGAAGTAGTTCAATTGCAATAGCAACAGATATCATGAAAAACTTTGGGGTAGATAGTAATATAGGGATAATTGCAGCAACAATAATGGGATCAACAGAAACTACTTTATATACAATAGCTGTGTATACTAGTAGTGTAAAAATAAAAAAGACTAGATTTGTTCTTTTAGCAGCATTAACTGCTGATGTTGTTGGAATGATTGCAAGTGTAATGATTTGCCGAATAATGTTATAGAATTTTGTATTATTTATTTTGAAATTTTTAAAAGTTGAATTATGTAATAAAATTTTTAGAAATTAAAAATATAAAAGTTGAAATTCGTATAGTTGAAAAAGAGAAAGAGGGGATTATACATTAGTGAAATAAACAAGTTTTTTTGTTGTTAATTAATATTAAGATATGAGATATAAAATATAAAACATGAAATATAAAATGTGGAATAAATGCGATTGAATGTGGGTAAAATATCATAGAAAAATAAGAATTATATATGTATCATAAAAACATAGAAAACAAAGGAGGAATTTTTTTATGATAAAAAATGTACTAAAAGATAAAAAACGGAATTACATTAATAGCTTTAGTAATAACAATCATAGTATTGCTAATCCTTGCAGGAGTAAGTATAGCAATGCTAACAGGAGATAA